>CBFDCX010000102.1:0-6860 GCA_965603415.1 uncultured bacterium | reverse complement strand
GTGGCATTTTCGATACCTTCATCGATGAGGGCATTTGCCAGTGTTTCCCCTTCCTGCAATGAACCGGATTTATAAATAAAGGGGTCTATTTCTTCGGGTGTTTCTTTGCTGCAGGAAAGCAATATTAATAGTAGTAAACAAAACACAAAAAATCTATTCATCTTTTTTCCTAACATTTTTATAGATTGCTTTTTGTTTTTATTGCACATGTTGTCAAATAAATTTCAGGATTCCTGTTTGCAACAGCAAAAAACTTGACCAGAGCAAGTGAAATCTGGAATTGGAACAGTAGCTAAAGATATTGAGAGGAAAGATGTTAAGTATAATCGGTGCATTAATAGCGCTTGGAATATTGGTTATAGTTCATGAAACCGGACATTTTGTAGTCGCCCGGATAGTTGGAGTGGAAATAGAGAAATTTTCCATCGGATTCGGACCCAGATTATTCAGTTTTAAAAAAGGTAAAACCGAATACAGGATATCCATAATTCCTCTGGGTGGTTATATTAAAATGAAAGGTGAAAACCCAAATGAGGAAATTGATGACACAGCCGGTTCCTATCATTCCAAATCATGGTGGGAAAGAGGATTAATTGCTTTTGCCGGACCTTTTGCGAACTTCCTTTTTGCGCTTATAATCTTTATCGCTTCCTTTTCTATTGGTAGATATTATGAAGACCATCTTCCGGTTATCGGGAAGGTTGAACCTGCATACGAGCAGGTTTTTGAAAGAAATGATAAAATATTAGAAATCAACGGTCATACTGTTCAGGGATGGAGTCAGATAGTGCAATATTCAAAACAAGATGAAATTAATTCTTATTTAATTGAACGTGAAGGTAATCGAATAAATCTGGATCTGGATGGAATTGAACCTGAAACCTGGTACTCAGAGATATTACCGTTATCCCCTTCCGTAATTGGAGAAGTAGCACCCGGTATGGCAGCCTACCAGGCTGGTTTAATGGCGAGAGACAGCATTCTTGCAGTGAATGGTGAGAAGGTGAATGACTGGTATGATATGCGGGAACTGATAACCGGTAGTGAAAGCGATGAAATAACTCTCACCATCAAGCGTGAAGAGCAAACTTTTGAAAAATCTCTGATGCTTGAAGAGAACATATTACAAGATAATAAGATCATAGGAATAACACAATACCTGCCCGTAAAAATTGAAGAACGCTACAATATTGTAGAATCTGTAACTTATGGTTCAATTACCACTGTGAATTTTGTAGTGCTGAATTATGTTATGTTATTCAAATTGATCACCAAGCCAAAAGCTATCAAATCCAATCTGGGCGGTCCGATCATGATCTATACGATGTCTAAACAATCCATAAATAAAGGTTGGAACTACATACTTTCTTTCATTGGTGCTATCAGCATAATATTAATGATCATGAACCTGCTGCCAATCCCTGTGTTGGACGGAGGGCATATCTTCTTTTGTTTTATAGAGGGTATTCAGAAGAAACCACTTTCCCAGAGATTGCAGATAGCTTTCCAAAATATTGGCATCTTCATCTTATTATTCTTGATGGTGTTTGCTTTTTGGAATGATATCAGCAGAATTTTTACACGTAATGTCTCAATTCAAGAACAGAAAATGAACATGGAGTAAGCGGAGGCTGTTATTTTTGAATTTACTGTAGAGGCAAAAAGCGTTAATGCCCGAGCCGGACTTTTTGTAACTCCACACGGTACTATCCAAACTCCTATCTTTATGCCGGTGGGTACCAGGGCTACCGTAAAAACTCTTTCTCCTGCCGAATTACACGATGTAGAAGCACAGATTATTCTCGGTAATACCTACCATTTGTATCTTCGACCCGGACACGAATTGATAAAAAAAGCAGGCGGATTACATAAATTCATGGGTTGGAATAAACCGATACTTACAGATAGCGGTGGCTTCCAGGTAATGAGCTTGAAGGGTTTAAGAAAGATAACTCCCGAAGGTGTTCGCTTCCAATCTCACATTGATGGCAGTTATCATATGTTCACACCTGAAAAAGTGATTGAAATACAAAATGCTATCGGTGCAGATATAATCATGTCTTTCGATGAATGTCCTCCCTATCCTGCTACAAAAAAATATGTAGCAGAATCTTTGAAGATTACACTCGACTGGGGAAAACGTGGTAAAGAAATGCATAAAAACACCAAAAAACAAGCTCTATTTGGAATTGTTCAGGGTGGAATTTATGAAGACCTGCGGGAAGAAAGTGCAAAAAAATTGATGGATATGGATTTCCCGGGATATTCAATTGGCGGTCTGGCTGTTGGGGAATCCAAAGATGATCTGTTGAGTATCACCGGTTTTCTTAATAACATACTTCCCAAAAACAAACCACGCTACCTGATGGGTGTGGGAACTCCTAACGATCTGTTGGATAATATTGAGAATGGCATAGATATGTTCGATTGTGTAATGCCCACGCGTAATGCCAGGAAAGGAACAATCTTTACACGAAATGGAAAATTGATAATTAAAGCGGCTCGCTACAGGCAAGATTTTTCACCTATCGATAAAGAATGTGATTGTTATACTTGCCGGAATTTCAGCCGTGCGTATATTCGTCATCTGTTCAGTGTGGATGAGTTATTGGGAATGAGGCTGGCTACGATACACAGTCTTCATTTTTATATGGAACTCATTAGTAAAGCAAGGGAATCTATTTTGGAAAACAGATTCAGCCAGTTCAAGAAAGAATTTTCCAATGAGCTGGATGAAATAATTGAATAGCGGGGATAACATGGGAAGACATAAAGAGATCGATCTGGCTGGCTTAAAAAAATATTCCATTACCAGCCGTCCCAGTAAAGTTCATTTAGAAGATTTTGCGCATCCATCAAAGCAGAATTTAGCAGAACTTCTGGCAAGTACCCCAGATTTCCTGGCAACTGAAGAGTTGAAAGAACTGGTAGATAAATGCGTATTTGCTTACCAGAAAGGTAAACCTGTTATTGTTGCCCTGGGTGGTCATGTAGTTAAATGCGGTTTATCGGCATATCTAATCGACCTGATGGAACAGGGTTTGATAACAACTATGGCTTCTAATGGTTCGGTTGTGATCCATGATTTTGAGATCGCTAAATTCGGAAAAACATCAGAAGATGTGGAAATTGCGTTGGAAGATGGTTCTTTTGGCTTTGTCCGGGAAACCTGTGACGGAATAAATAATATTATTACAGATGCTTGGCATAGTAAGCTTGGTTTCGGAGAAGCAGTAGGTAAACATCTTATTGAAACAGAAACACCCAATAAATCGATGTCTCTTCTGGCAAAAGCATATGAAAAACAGATCCCCTTTACGGTTCATGTGGCACTGGGAACAGATATTGTGCACCAGCACGAAACAGCCAATGGGGCAGCAATCGGAGACTGTTCGCTGCGTGACTTCAGGATTTTCTGTAATAGTATTATCAACTTAAATGAAGGTGGGGTTTTCCTTAGTTTCGGCTCTGCTGTAGTGATTCCTGAAGTTTTCCTGAAAGCGGTTACTGTGGTACGTAACCTGGGTTATCCCTTGCAGAATTTCTATACAGCGGTTTTCGATATGAACCTTCATTACAGACCTAAAACGAACATTGTGGATAGGCCTACAAAAAGCGGTGGAAAAGGTTATTACTTGATTGCTCAACATGAAAATATGATCCCGTTATTTTATCATGCTTTAAAGGATAAATTACAAAATGCGTAAACTGTTAGTCTTCATCTTTTTGATATTGCTTTTTATCCACGCTTTTGCGGAGGAGGCAGAAGTAAAAGTGAAAAAACCATTTAAAGCTGCAGCTCTTTCCCTATTTATTCCCGGTGGAGGGCAATTCTATAACGGTGCTTATTTGAAATCGACAGGAGTGCTGGCACTGGAGAGCGGCATGATAGGTTTGGCAGCCTATCATCACTTGAAAGCTGAAGATAGTTATGATAAATACAGAATTTCCGGTAGTGAAGATGATTATAATGATTACCTGGATTATTATTATAAAAAACAAAGTGATCTTTGGTGGCTGGGAGCAGTAGTGTTTCTTTCTACGATCGATGCCTTCGTTGATGCACATCTTTTCAATTTTGAAGAAAAGAAAAATAAAATCCATTTGAAATTTGAAGACAATGTGATAAGTTTATCTTATCATTTTTGATGTGGAGTATTATGAGGGAAAAATATGTGATCGCCATCGACGGACCAGGAGCTTCCGGGAAAAGCACAACGGCAAAAGCACTGGCCAGAAAATTAAAATATATTTATATCGATACAGGTGCAATGTACCGTGCCTGCGCATTATGTTCCCTGGAAAACAGCATCGACCTGTCAGATGTTCCAAAACTTATTACGATGCTCGAAAACATAGATATTAAGATTCTCTATTCCGAGAAAGGGAATAGAATATTATTGAATGGAAAAGACGTGAGCAAGCGAATTCGTGAAGCAGATATCACCAAGCTTTCTTCCGAAATTGCAAAGATAAATATAGTACGTAAAAAGATGGTTTTATTACAAAGAGAAATCGGTAAGAATGGTGGAGTTATCATGGACGGCAGAGATATTGGGACGGTTGTATTTCCCAATGCAGATTTTAAGTTCTTTATGATAGCCGAAGAAAAGACCAGGGCTCTGCGCCGTTGGAAAGAAGCTGCAGATAAAGGTGAAAACCTTTCTCTGAAAGATATCGAAAAAGAACTCATCTGGCGCGACACAAATGATACTTCACGTAAGATCTCACCATTGAAACAGGCAGAAGATGCAATTCCCGTTGATACCAGTAACATGACCATCGATGATCAGGTTGAATTTCTTTTTGAAATCATAAAGAGAGGGGAAAGTGCGTAAAACATATTTGTTAATTGTAAGTCTTGTGAAATATTATATGATAGTTTTCTGGGGATTGAAAATAATTAATAAAGAAAGACTGAGCTCAGTTCAAAACTGTATTATAGCTCCAAACCACGTTGCTGCTGTCGACCCTTTCTTCATCGGATCGATAATACCGGCTGAAATTTATTATCTAGCAAAAATTGAACTTTTCAGAAATAAAGCGGTTGGCAGTATTCTGAAATTCCTTAATGCTATTCCGGTAAAAAGAGGTATGATAGATAAGGCTTCCATTAGATTTGTTACCCGGGTTCTGAATAAAGGTTATTCGATTTTGATCTTTCCCGAAGGGACCAGGAAATCTGCATCTGTAAAATCTGGAGTAGGAAAATTCGCAATGCAATTAAAGAAGGATATTCTGCCAATTTACATTAAAAATTCACCATATTTTTGGAAGTGCTTTTTTAGAAAAGAAAAGCTGAAAATAGTGATCGGTGAAAAAATCAAAGCAGAAAGTTTTTCAAATTTAGATGAAACAAAAGAAAATTATCGTAGTCTGGCAGAAGATGTTTTAAAAAAGATAAATGAGTTGAGTAATGAGTGTTAGAATCGCAAAAAATTCCGGGTTTTGTTTTGGTGTAAAAAGAGCAATAAAAATTGCATTGGAAGCAGCACAGGGAAATCACGAGATTGTTACCCTGGGTCCGATAATCCACAATCCGCAAATGGTGGAAAAACTTACCAAAGAAGGCATTGAGAGAGTGAATGAATTTTCCGAAATTCAGGGTAGACCCGCCATTATCCGTTCTCATGGTGTAAAAAAAGAGGTTCTGGAAGAACTTATCGCAAACGATATTGAAATAATAAATGCCACCTGTCCTTATGTTTCCAAAACACAAGAATATGCCAAAGAACTAAGCGAAAAAGGATATCTGGTGGTTATTATGGGTGATGAGAATCATCCGGAAGTTAGAGCATTAAGTTCTTATATAGAAGGTGAATGCTTAATTGTTACCAGTGCGGAAGATGTATCTGAAAAAAAGTATCAAAAAGTTGGAATCATTTCTCAAACTACCAGAAAGATAGACGATTTACAGAAGCTTGTAAGTACATTTATTCCAAAATGCCACGAGATGCGTGTTATGAATACTATTTGTAATGCCACCAGTATTCGTCAGGAATCTACTTTGGAACTAGCCAAAGAGAGCGACATGATGATAGTAGTAGGCGGCAGGAATAGCTCGAATACAAAAATGCTTGCCAAAATCAGTGAAGATTTTGTAGAGACATTTCATATTGAAACAGCGTGTGAAATCGATAAGAAGTGGTTTAAAGGTAAGAAAAATATCGGTTTAACAGCTGGTGCTTCCACCCCTGATTGGGTAATTGTGGAAGTATATAATAAAATAATTGAATATATGGGGAATATCAACCAAAAGATCGATAAGATCAAAGATATCCCTGGATTCAAGGAGGAAGAATGATTGTTAACGATCAAAACGAAGGTACGGATGTAAAAGATCCTATCGAAAAAGAAGAAAAAAAGAAAGAGAAAAAAGAAGTTGTTGAAGAAATTGTAGAAGAAATTAAAGCTGAAGACACAGAAAAAGTAGAAGAAAAAAAGGAAGAAACCACACCCCCAAAAATCAGGAAGAAAAGCAACAATGAAGACGACATGATGTCTTTATTTGATGAGCATTTCAGTAAATTTGATAAGGGTAAGATCGTTGAAGGTGCTGTAGTAAGCGTTGATGAACGGTCGGTACTTGTTGACATCGGATTTAAATCTGAAAGTGCTATATCTATTCGCGAATTTACAAACGCAAACTTACCAGAAATAGGTAGCCATTTAAAAGTTTTTATAGATTCTGTTGAAGATGGCTCCGGGAGGCTGAGATTATCCAAAAAGAAAGCCGATTTCTATTTGAATATTGATCAGCTTGATGAAAAAATGAAAAATAATGAATCTGTTCAAGGTATTCTTCGACGGCGCGTTAAAGGTGGAATGATCGTAGATATTGATGATCTGGAAGCATTCCT
>CBFDCX010000101.1:0-6910 GCA_965603415.1 uncultured bacterium | reverse complement strand
CTTAGCAGAAACAGTAAACCCTTCCGAAGCTTTTGTTAGTGACAAAATATCTTATTTTATCGCCTTCACATAATAAAACTTTTTACCAGTTGGAAGAGGTGCATTCCAACTTTCTCCTGTAAATGTTCCTGATCCATCTTCAACAAATCCTGAATACGGATCATCGGAAGAATATACTTTATAGGAAGTTGCTCCTGCTACAGGATCCCAGGTTATATCGACTTCTGTTAATGAAATTGAGATGATCACATTCTGAGGAACATCGGGAACGAATAGCCAACTAAGATAAGGATAACCATCATTTATACTAACATCAATATCCCAGTAATCATCATTAGCTATATCATCATAAGGATTATCTACAAAATCCCAGGGTGATGATAATCCGGCACTCCAGGCAACATCAGTAAAGGTTCTTACGTTTTTCATTTCTGCAGTAGTTTTGCCGGTTCCTCCGTCACTAAAACTATGTCCGGAAGCTTCAATATCCCAAAAAGAGCTATTAATAGTTGATGCTGAATTTTCTCCTATCAAGCCACTGCTATCACCAGCTTCATTATCGATATATCCGGAGCTGTAGCATTTAATGATTGAGCTACTATTATTTTCTCCAACCAAACCACCGATTCTATCAGCACCGGTAGGTTCTACGTATACCGCACATTTAGAGTAACAGTTAGTAATGGTGCAATTATTTGCATTATAACCTACTAAACCACCGAGATTATGATCATTTCCCCATACTAACAATCCGGAGCTGTAACAGTTAGTGATGGGAGAGTCAGTAACATTATATCCTACCAAGCCACCGAGATAATTATTTCCCCATACATATCCCAAGCTGTAGCAGTCAGTGATGGTGCTACTATCATTAAAACCTATTAATCCACCAGCATAATTACAATTTAAATGGCGTTCGATGTTGACATTGGTATAGCAGTTAGTGATGGGTGATGAAATAAGATTATGTCCCACCAAGCCACCGACATTAGAATCTCCAAACACATCACCGGAGCTGTGGCAGTCAGTGATGGAGCTATTTTCATTCCAACCCACCAAACCACCGACCTCAGAAGTTCCACTCACACTGCCGGAGCTGTAGCAGTTAGTGATGGAGTTATCATCATAATTCCAACCAACCAAACTTCCGACATTGGAGGTTCCTGTTATATCAGCGTTGGAAACTCCCAGGTTTTCGATCGTAGCATTTTGAGTAAAACCAAATAGTCCTATATTGCCGCTACCAGATCGATTTATGTACAAACTGTCTATGGCTTGACCTTGACCGTCATAGTTTCCAGTAAAAGAAGGAGTAAAATCGCCAATAGGAGAAAATCCCTCTCCCGCATTCCAACCGGAAGTTTCAGAAGCATTAATATTAGCGGTTTGGATAAAGTGTGCAGACCAAGTGCTGTCGTTAGTACTTAACCACAATAAATTGTCTAAAATTTCAATTTGGTAAGGATCAACTTCACTGCCTGATCCGGTTGGCTGCACTCCGTCTGAAAATAAACACACAGAATATACTAAGATTACCAACGAAATTATATATTTTCTCATACAACCTCCATATCACTTTTAGTTATTACAACTTAACTAACAAAATCAAAATCGAATTTGATTTCTGGAATTATTTCTGTCAATTAAAAAGGCTTAATTTGAAGGATAACTTGTCAGATGTAGTTTTATACTCTTTCGATAAGATAACGCAAAATAGACACGTTTATTATCAACTGAGCGGGGTTTTAAAATAAGTACTACCCACCCAGGCAAGGGGAGGCGGGGGGCTTATCTTATATATATATCCCACCTACACCAAACAGGATTTTCATATTTATTTAATGCCTGAGCACTGCCACGCTACCACAGTGGAGTGCTGTGTTATACCCAATTTCATTTGCCGGGTCTGGGTAAGTTTCTTTCATATTAATATATACAACCCTGATATTGCTAAGTGAAAGAAATAGTGAGAGAAGCGATTGCAGGGTATATGGTTTTCTATTCTATTTTGAAACTACAATTTAACTTCAACTAATTTAACTTTTAGCTATCCTTATTTTCTGGATCATGTATGCAATCAGATACAAGAACAATCCCACAAAATACATATAATATCTATAACTAGGATCGATATTCAAAATGTTTGCTAAAAACGAAGGATAGAATAAAATCAGTGATGACAGCAGAAAGAAGGGAATTTCATACCATTTATTCTTGATCAGGAACCAGCCCTGAACTGTATTTGTGAAGGCAAAAGCAGCGATAACAGCCATTCCAAATATTAAAATTATCTGGAAAATATTGGTGATCTTATAAAGCACTAGTTCAGGATTAAACACGAACATAAAAGGAATAACAGCAGTTCGTAGATCATAAATAAAACCTTGAATTCCTGTTTTGATCGGATCGGATTTTGCAATTGCTGCCGCAGTATAAGCAGCCAGGCCAACCGGGGGAGTATCATCTGCCAGGATACCGAAATAGAAGCAGAAAAGATGAGCTGAAATTGCCGGGATCGGGTTAAGAGAATAGACAGCACTCAATTTGATAATTACCGGAACAGTTATGGAAGCCATCACAATGTAGGTTGCTGTTGTGGGAAGCCCCATTCCGAGGATCAAACTTGCAGTTGCCGTTATAATTAACAGAAGGAATATATTTCCACCGGACATCACTTCTACGATTTGAACGATCATACTACCAATCCCCATTGTAACTATACCAACAACTACTCCGGCAGTGGCAGTTGCCAATGCTACTGAAAGCATATTTTTAGAACCTGCCTGCATTCCATTCAATAAGATTTTTATCGAGTTCAAGAATGCTCTGAATAAACTTCGTTTTTGTTGGAATGCACCGATCAACTCTTTCAAGATCACGATAATCATCAATGAAACAATTGCATTAAAGGCAGCAAGTTTGGGTGTATGTCTGGCAATCATCAATTCAAAGATCAGAATAAAAAGCGGTATGAGGAAGTGAAATCCTTTTTTTAGAACTTCGAAAAAGCGAGGTATATCCGCTTTGGGAAGCCCTTTCATTCCCAATTTGGATGCTTCCAGATGAGTGATATAAAACAAAGCGAAATAGGATACTATTGCTGGAACTGCCGCTGCTTTTACAACTTCCAGGTAAGAAATAGCAAGATATTCTGCAATGATGAAAGCGGCTGCTCCCATGATCGGCGGCATTAACTGTCCATTCGTGCTGGCAGCTACTTCGGTTGCCGCTGCAATCTTTGCCGGGTATCCGACTTTTTTCATTAAAGGAATTGTAAAAGTTCCGGTCGTTACTACATTTGCGATACTCGATCCGGATACTAAACCTGTCAATCCGCTGGAAACAACAGCTGCTTTTGCCGGGCCTCCTTTGTATTTTCCCAGAAGTGAAATTGCCAGGTCATTGAAGAAATGTCCAGCTCCGACTTTCTCCAGTATCGACCCGAATAACACGAAAAGAAAAACCGTATTGGCTGAAACATCTAGAGGAATCCCATAAATTCCTTCCGTAGAAAGTCCAATCTGACTGATATATTTCGTGAGAGAAACTCCCTTGAAGGCAAAGATGGAAGGCATATATGGCCCTAAAAAAGCATAAATCGTAAATAAAATTGCTATGATCGAAAGTGCTGGTCCAATGATCCTGCGAGCTGCTTCCAGGACTAAGAGTATTAAGATCACACAAAAAACAATGTCCCTGAAAATCGGTCGTCCTGCTCGCATGGAAATTGCTGTCCAATCTAATACTATATATAATACAACCAGAACTCCCAGAATTCCCAAAATATAATCGTAAAGCGGAATTTTGTCCTTTTTATAATCGATCTCACCCTTAGGTTTGAAGATTGGAACGGTAAGAAAAACCAGGCTTATAGCAAATGCCAGATGAATTGTTCTGACCACTAAGCTGTCTAAAATAATGAATTTGGGAAGCGCAAGCTGGAACAAAGCCCAGAGAATAGAAATAGAATAAACGATTTTTTTATTTATTTCCATAATCTCAAGTTGTGCAAAAAGATACTGTTAATATGATATTATAAACCAATTTCCTTAAAATATCTCGAAGCACCTTCATGAATAGGAGCAGAAAGTCCAGCCATCATGTTTTCTTTGGTTAAAACTTTGTAAGCAGGATGTAGTTTCTTAAATTCTTCCAGGTTTTCAAAAACTTCTTTGGTCATGGCATAAACTATTTTTTCATTTACGTTTACGGATGTGATAAAAGTTGCTTTCACACCGATCGTGTTTATATCTTCTTCATTGAGGGAATTTGGATAAAATTCTTTAGGGATCACCGATTTTGCATAATATGGAAATTCTTCTAACATTTTATCGATTTCAGGTCCTGTTATCGGAATAATCTTAACTTTTATCCTGCCGGAAGTTGATTCTTTGATATTTCCGTTTGGATGGCCAACTGTATAAAAGAATGCATCTATCCTTTCATCCTGCAATAATCCCGGAGCCTCGACTGCTTTCACAAATTCAGCATTAAAATCTTTCTCATCCAAGCCGATCGTCTTTAAAATATCTCTGGAATTCTGCAATTGTCCTGAACCAGGATTTCCCAGATTTATCCTTTTTCCTTTCAAATCCGCCAGGCTGTTTATTCCACTTTCCTCTGAAACAATGAGAGTGATAGATTCGGGATGGATAGAAAAAATTGCTCTCAGATCTTCCTGCTTTCCACTATCAGCCCATTCTGCGAGTCCGTGATATGCTTGATATTGCCTGTCCGATTGAGTTATTCCGAAGTCTAGGTCTCCACTTATAACAGCATTGATATTATAAACTGAACCGGGTGTTGATTCCACAGTTGCTTTGATTTGATAAACATCTTTCTGTAGGTTGATCATCCTGCTGATCGCTCCTCCGGTTGGATAATAAACACCCGTTACTCCACCGGTTCCGATAGTCACGAAATTGGTTTGCTGTTTGGAGCAACTTACAAATAATAGACTGAGGAGAATTAATAACACAAGGCTTTTTGTTTTCATTTTAAAATTCCTTTCTTTTATTAAAACCAGTAAAAAGGATTATCATTCTTTGTAAAACATTTTATTATGTAGAGCCGGTTTGGATGGTTCGGCAACCTTGCAAGGACTTCTTTCAAATGAACTTCTTGCTTAGCCCTTTCAAGGTTTCTTTCGCTGCTTTTTCCAATCATCCAACCCAGAAATTGCTAAGTGTAAGAAATTGTGAGAGAAGCGATTGCAGGATTTACCTGCCTTTATTTTGCTCGTATCTCTCTATAAATTCGGAAGAGGGATTGTCGATTTTGATAATTTCGATTGATTGGAGAGAATTACCCACAAATACAATAGAAAGAACTGAGATTAGAAATGCTATACTTCTTGATAGTACAAAATTTAAAACTTGATTTGTATTTTTTTTCAATTTGTCTTTTGAGATCATTCATCCTCCTAATAAAAGACATTGTTTATTTACATATCCCAGTTTTAGTCATTTTGTGATGACACCTCTCGTTTTTTTACAAGATGCGACTAATGTTTGGCAGCTACCACGCTCTTTCATTTTCTCTTCTTGCTTGGCTGTGGAGCTGTGTGTTAGCTGCTTCTTCTCTCATTTTAACAATAAACATTTCTTTACTGCTTCAGTTTTGCCATTCACATTCAATTTATAGAAATAAACACCCGAACCAACTCGTTTATCATTGGCATCTCTGCCATCCCACACAATAGAATGCTCACCAGCTGGTTTGATATCATTTACCAGGGTTTTTACTAATTGACCTTTGATGTTGTAGATATTTATAGAAACCTTTGAATTTTCTTTGAGAGAATAATTTATTGTCGTTTCAGGGTTGAATGGATTGGGGTAGTTCTGGTCAAGTTTTGTAATATGAGGGATTACATTCACATCAATACCGACAACATTCTGATTTTCATAAGCACCCATATCAATTCTTCCACCGTAAACCCGTAGATTTCCTGCCAAATCATACTCAGGCAGATTCAATCCAATTGTATCCGGTGTTCCGGCATTAACACAGAAAGATAAATCTTGCAGCATAAATGGATGATCTCCAGTTCCAACAAATAACGGATCTTCATCTATGTTACCTTCAAGCCAGTTCACTGTACCGTTATTGTTAGTTACAATTCCTGCTTCTCCTCCTTGAATATCTGAATAAGATATTGTGATTGAATTAGGATCTTCTTCTTCATAAAAATAAATCTCTTCGGGAGAGTCGTTCCATAATATACAATTTGTTAGATTTGAATTAGCGCCATACGTACAATAAATTCCACCACCTTCATTAGCAGAGTTACCTGTTATTGTAACATTAATGAAACTTGGACTGGAAGAATAGAAACAAAAGATTCCTCCACCATTGCCAGTAGTTCCGAAAGTAAAATTCTCAGATATCATGACGTTTACTAAACTAGGACTGGAATTAAAACAATAAATTCCACCCCCAGCATAAGCAGAATTACCTGATATTATAACATTCTCTAAATTCGGACTGGAAACATCGCAGCAGCAAATCCCACCACCCCAACTCACAGCAGAATTACCTATTATGGTTACATTCCCTAAACTCGGATTGGAATTAGCACAGAAAATACCACCACCACTTTCTAAAGCAGAATTATCTGATATTGTTACGTTTTCTAAAATCGGACTGGATTCAGAACAGTAAATCCCGCCACCATTACCATCTTCTTCAGTGGAATTATCTGATATTATCACATTCTTTAAAATCGGATTTGAGTCATCCCAGCAGTAAATTCCACCACCAGCAAAAACAGCAGAATTATCTGTTATTGTTACATTCTCTAAATTCGGACTGGAACCACCACAACAGTGAATCCCACCACCCGCAACAGAAGCATTTCCAATTATAGTTACATTCTCTAATTTCAGATTGGAATTATTTTGACAATATA
>CBFDCX010000100.1:0-6927 GCA_965603415.1 uncultured bacterium | reverse complement strand
TTTTCCCAATCTGAAGAAACCTGGGATCTGCATTTTCAAGTTGATGTAACAACTGCATCCGGCTTTGCCAGTCCAAGTGGTGTGGAAACAGACAGCGAATATTTCTATGTTTCCAATTCTTTTGATAACCAAATTGCTAAATTCGATCTAAATGGAAACTGGATCGAGAATTTTGCCATTCCAAATATTCCTTTTGGTTTGAACGATCTTACCACAGATGGTGAATATTTCTACGGTGGTAGTGGCTCGACCTACACGATTTTCCAGTTGGATTTTAGTTCGCAGTCTATTGTAGGAGATATTACATCCCCGATTTCTGTCGATGCCATTGCTTATGATCCGAATGAAGATGCCTTCTGGGTTTCGAACTGGCAAGCGGATGTGCTCATGCTGATCGATCGCAACGGAGTTCTGCTGAATCAACTGGTTTTTACAGATGATGCAAAAGGATTGACACACGATTCATACAGTGCGGGAGAGCCGTTTTTGTGGACTTATACGGGAGTTTATACGGGCGGAGATGGTATCGTAACGCAATATCAATTACCCGGTTTTTCTTCAACAGGGTTATCTCATAATGTTACGGAAGACTTTCCCGGTACTCACGCTGGAGGTTTGTTCTGTTCAGGTGAAATTGTTCCCGGAATCGTGATCTTGGGTGGCATTGCCAAAGGAACAACAAGTTATTTGTTTGGTTATGAAATTGCTGCAACTGGATATGCTCCCGGCCCTCCGACAGATTTTACTTTAACCGCTGATCCGACAGGTGCCTTGGAAGTGCTGGTTAGTTGGATAAATCCGGTAATTGATGTAAACGGAAATCCGCTTACAGAACTTAACGAAATACAACTCTATCGTGATGCGACTTTGATCTATATTGACAATACTCCAATAGTTGGTGGACCCGTAACCTATAACGATGTTGGTATCCCATCGTCAGGCTATTTCGAATATTTACTTACTACGATAAATAGTTACGGAAGCAGTTCGGTTTCTGGAACGATCTGGGTTGGTCCGGATGTGCCCGATTCTGTCAGTAATTTTTATGGTGAACAAACAGCACCAAATCAGCTTTCCATAACACTCACCTGGGAAAATCCAACACAAGGATTGCACGGCGGTCCTTTTATTGATCCGATTATGGGATATGAGATTGAAAGAAGTGATAATACTCTCATCATAATTAACGGCATAAGCAATGGAATAATAGACAGTGCTATCACACCCGGAGTTTGGTATTATTATATCACGCCATATAATTCAATTGGTGGAGGTGGAACAGCAAGGTCTAATGATATTCTTGTTGAAATCACAGGAACAGAAAATCACCAATTACCAATGACCAGTTACCAATTATCCAATTATCCCAATCCTTTTAATCCGGAAACTAATATTTCCTTCTCTATAGCTGGTTCTGAAGATAACAATCAGAAAGTTTCCATATCTGTTTTCAATATTCGTGGCCAAAAAGTTAAAACTCTTGTTGATAAATCAATAGAGCTTGGCAGATATTCCGTAATCTGGGACAGTAAAGATCAAAATGGTAAATCCGTCTCCAGCGGTATCTATTTTTATAAACTAGAAGTCGATGGCAAAACAATAAAATCTAAGAAGATGCTTTTGTTGAAATGAAACTTGCAGTAATCGGTTCAAAGGAATTCACAGATTATTCAAAACTCAAATCTATTCTCGATTCTTTACCAGGGATCTCTGTAATAATTAGTGGTGGAGCACCTGGAACTGATACTTTAGCCCGGGAATATGCACATCAACACAACATTAAATTTCTGGAATTCCCACCAGATTTTAAAAAATATGGAAATGAAGCTAATCATATTCGCGATAGATTGATCGTGGAACATGGCGATGAAATTATCGCTTTCTGGGATGGAAAATGTGAAGGAACAAAGTATACGATGGATTATACAGAACGACAGAACAAACCGGTAACAGTTATCAGAGTATAGTTCTTTACAAAAAAGATCTTACTGATTAATTTCTCTTTGAATGAAAAAAATAATTATCGGAATTCACGGATTAAAGAATAAACCACCCAGAGAGATTCTGGAAGACTGGTGGAAAAAATCAATTCTGGAAGGATTCCGAAACCATAATTTACCAGAACTTGATTTCCAATTTGAACTTGTTTATTGGGCAGATTTGAATTATAAAAAACCACTCGATCCACAAGTAACAGATAAAAATGATTCTCTGTTTTTAGAACATCCATATGTCCCTGCCGCAGAGATCGAAGAATTACACGAAGAACATAATCTAAAGAGAAGTGTTCTCGATAAAATTGAAACAGGTTTGGATAAACTTTTCCTGCACGAAAAAGGTATTGGCGGACTGGAGGCTATTACCGATCTTGCTATTCGTCGCAAGTTCATAGATCTGGATATTTACTATCATGGGAAATGCAGGGTAAATGAACAGCAAATAGCCAAAAATGCTTTCCGAAATCGTCTTGCGGAAGTCCTGAAAAAACACAAACGGAAAAATATACTTTTGATAGCACATTCTATGGGCTCCATTATTTCTTATGACGTATTAACACAGGTTATTCCCGCGATAAAGATCGATACGATCATTTCATCTGGTTCCCCACTGGGCCTACCAATAATAATAAAAAAGATACTTACTGAACAGCGTCAAAAGGTTGACGAGAATTCTAAACCTTCCACACCGAAGAATATCAGAAAAGCATGGTACAATTTTTCTGATCTGAACGATAAAGTTGCATTGAATTATAACCTTGCCGATGACTATTCTGCTAATACTCACGGAATTATACCACAGGATGTTATAGTTGATAATAATTACAAATATAATGGACAGAAAAATCCACATAAAGTATATGGGTATTTGCGTTCGTATCAGATGGCGGAAGTGATTTATAGTTTCCTGAGAAGAAAAGAAAATTTCTTTTCGAGGATTGTGCAAAAGGCAGGATTAAAATGAGAAAAAAAACAATCTTATTATTCATGTTGATATTTACCAGCAATATCTTTGCGGAAATATCCTTAATAGATAGTTTAAAAAATGATGTGGAAAATAACACCGGTACAAATAAAATAATTTCACTCAATCTTCTTTCCAAAGCTTACTGGCAGATTGATCCTGAGATGAGCCTTGAATATGGTGAACAAGCTTTATCGCTTTCGCAGCAACTTGGCTATATAAAAGGAGAGGCAAAAGCAATTAACAATATCGGCGTAGGATATTATTATTCGGGAGATTTTGAACAGTCTATTAGATACCTTGAAGAATCTCTTGAAATCCGTATTGAAATAGGCGATAAAATGGAAATCATCACTGCTTTGAACAACTTAGGAATTGTTTACCAGGACCATAGCAAATATGAAATCGCCTTGGAATATTATCTCCGATCGTTGAAAATAGAAGAAGAAATTGGAAATAAGAATGGGATTGCCGGTTCTCTGAATAACATTGGAATGGTATACAAGAATTTAAGTAATTTTAATAAAGCCCTCGAGTTTTTTTTACGTTCGCTACGGTTATATGAGGAAATGAAAAATCTGCCAGGTCAGGCAGCCACTTTTGGAAATATAGGAATCACATTTAGTAACCTTACAAATTACGATAAAGCGCTCGAATATCATCTGAATGCGTTGAAGATATATGAAGAGATTGAAGATATTAACGGCGTTGCCAGCGCTTTGGGAAATATAGGCAGCATTTACGATGACATAGATAACCACAATATGGCGTTGGAATATTATCTGAAATCGCTAAAAATTGAAGAAGAACTGGGAAACATGGTGGATATAGCTGGTAAACTGAATAATATCGGAATAATTTATGATGATCTGAAACAGTATGATAAAGCTTTAAATTATTACATGCGCTCTCTGGAAATGTACCAAGAGATCAAAGATATTAATGGTATTGCCGATGCGTCCAATAATATCGGCGTGGTTTATGAAAATCTTGGAGATTTTAATAACTCGCTCAAATACCTTCTTAAGGCTTTAAATAATTATAACAAGATAGGACGAAAAAAAGGTATTGCAGCTTCTATGAACAATGTAGGCTCTGTTTATTTCAAACAGAAAGATTATAATCATGCACTTGATTACTTCCTGCAGGGACTTCAACTGGCCAAAGAAATAAAGGTTTATGATCTGATAATTGAGATATATTCCAAACTTGCAGATGTGTACGTAGCAAAAAACAACTTTCGCAAAGCCTTGGAATATCAATATCTTTATTCCAGCATAAAAGACAGTATTTTCAGTAAAGAAAGAATGGAAATAATTGCAAGTATGGAAACAACCTATGAAGTAGAATTACTTCTGGAGGAACAGGAAAAAGAAATAGAACTTCTGCAAAAAGATAATGAGATCTACAAATTACAGGCAGATAAACAGAATCTTGCAGTCTTGCTATTGGTTTTCGGTTTGCTTATTGTACTTGTGCTTGTTTTCGTGATATATTATCGTTACACGTTAACCAGGAAAGCCCGGACAGTCCTGGAAAAAACCGTGGATGAACGAACAAAAGATCTAACTAAGACAAATATAAAGCTTAAGAAAGAAATTTCAGAGAGAAAAGAACTGCAAAGCCAGTTGATCCGTTCTGAAAGATTGGCAGGCATTGGCGAATTAGCTGCTGGAATTGCTCATGAAATAAGGAATCCATTAGGCAATATCAGTTCTTCAGCTCAGATTTGCTTGAACAAATACAAGCCCAATAAAGAGATCAAACAATTCCTGGAAATAATTGAAGAAGATTCCAGGAAAGCAAATGCAATCATCAAGGGACTACTGGATTTTGCTAATCCGCGTGAAGTGAAATTCCAAAAAGGCTCCATTTGCGATGTTATTGCAAAAATTGTATCCAGTATTAAAGCACGTTGTCAAGAAAATAAAATTAATATTATAACAAAATTTCAAGAAAAACTACCACCAATTCTGATAGATAAAAAATGGCTGGAACAGGCTTTTCTTAATTTTACTTTGAATGCTATTAATGCCATGCCGGATGGAGGTGAACTGATAATCTCATCTGATCTGGATAAGAAAAAGAAAAAAATTGTAATAACTTTTTCAGATACAGGAACGGGCATCGACAGGAAAAATCTTTCCAAAATATTTGATCCCTTTTTTACAACGCGCAAAGATGGTGTGGGACTAGGACTGAGCTTAAGTTACCAAATCATTAAAGACCACCAGGGCTTAATCAATATTGAAAGTGAATTAAACAAAGGAACGAAAATAATTATATTGCTTCCAATTTAATAAAGGAAAATTATGGAAACTATATTGGTTATAGACGATAATAAAAATATGCAGATCATTCTTTATAATATACTCACTGATGCGGGCTATCAAACAGTTTCTGCCGAAACAGGAAAAAATGGTTTGAAAGCATTAAAGAACAATCTTCCCGACCTGATTTTACTTGATATCAGACTGCCTGAAATGAATGGTTTGGACGTTCTGAAAAAGATTAAGAAATTCGATGAAGAAATTCTGGTAATCATGATAACTTCTTATGGTGATATTAAAACAGCAGTAGAAGCAATGAAGCTGGGAGCCTATGATTATGTAACAAAACCCTTCGTAAATGAAGATCTTATTTTAACGATAAGAAAAGCACTTAACACCCGCGAATTAAGCCGTGAAGTTGAATATTTACGAAAAAAATTAAGCACTAAATCTGAAACTGCAAAAACCATGGGCAATAGTCTGGCTATTCAGAAAGTTCTTAAACAAGTGGAACTGATATCTCCCACAGATATGAGCGTAATTATTCAGGGAAAAAGCGGTACCGGAAAAGAAGTTATTGCTAATATGATACACGATAAAAGCAATAGAAAAAATAAACCATTCATTCCCATAGATTGTGGAGCTATACCAGACACATTGTTTGAAAGCGAACTCTTTGGTTATGAAAAAGGTGCTTTTACTGGAGCTACCTGCAGTAAAAAAGGGGAATTTGAAACCGCCAATGGCGGAACTTTGTTCTTGGATGAAATTACTAACTTGCCTTCTACTGCTCAAGCTAAGCTGTTGCGTGTACTGCAAGAAAAAAAGATACAGAGAATTGGCAGTACAAAATTTATTCAGATAAATGTTAGAATTATCGTTGCAACCAATATTAAGCTTTCCGATGCAGTGAAAGAAGGCTTGTTCCGGGATGATCTGTTTCACAGGTTTAACGAATTCTGTATAATGCTTCCTTTACTCACAGAAAGAAAAGACGATATTCCTGTTCTGGCAAAAGAATTTTTAGAAAGCGCTAATAAGGAACTGAGCAAAAACATTCATGGTTTTACTCCGGAAGCTCTAAAGTTTCTACTTGCATACTCTTGGCCGGGTAATGTGCGGGAATTAAAACATGCAATTAAGAAAGCTGTTCTTCTGGAGAAAAATGACCACATCAGCACAGATGTTTTAAAACTTGAAATATCTACACCTGCCGATTCTTACAGGGAATCATTGGATAATTATTACCGTCTGATAATTGAAGAGGGTTACAAATTATCTGATGTAACAACAAAAGTTAATAATAAAATGGAACACGAAATAATTGAACGTCTTCTTCAGGATGTAAAGTACAATAAGTCTAAGGCTGCCAGAATATTGGGCATAGATAGAAACACACTTTATACAAAAATGAGAGATCTTGGGATCTAACTCTGCTGAAAAAAAAGAGCATACTGTAGTATTAATTCCGCACATTACTTGCTTTTCTTATTAAAAGTGTCATTTCTACATATCTACCGGAAATTTATCTATTAATTTTAATTTTATGCAATATAATTAATTAACTACTAATAATCCCTTTTCATTTTCTACTATTTTCTAAATGGCACGGTAGTTGCAATAATAGAGTTAAATTTATTTAGGAGGGAAAAATGAAAAAACTTTTCATTTTTGTAGTTCTTTCAATTTTTGTATG
>CBFDCX010000099.1:0-7055 GCA_965603415.1 uncultured bacterium | reverse complement strand
TTGGGAAGCTTGGAAAGAACAGGAATATTTTCCTTCTGGCAATATGTTAGAACATCATTATTTCCTATGCCATGACGGTTTACAATGACCCCAAAATCCTTTCTCAGTTCACGCATAGTATCTACAGCAAGCTTCAGATCGTGCAGCCCGAATGGAGTCGGTTCTGTTATCAGGATAACAAAATCGGCATCTTTTGTAGCTTCGATCACCGGGCAGGAAGTCCCGGGCGGAGCATCAAAAATTTTAATGAAATCATCATTAAAATTCTTATCTATATATTCCAGCGTTTGTGCTATTAACGGAACTGCTTGTTCCTGACCGATATCGAGTCTGCTTTCTACGAAAGTCAGCCCTTTTTTCTTAATATGTTTAAGCTCTCCCATTTTTTGCGGGATCATGGGCAGGGCATCTACCGGACACAATTCCGAACAGGCGTAACAACTGTGACAGAGTTCAGGGAAAACCATGATCTGATCTCCCAACTGAATAACAGCATGAAAATTGCATACTTTCTGACAGTGCCCACATAGAGTGCATTCTTCTGGTTCCCATTTCGGGATCATTTTGAATTTATCTTCTCGATGGATTAATTTACCTTTAATAAACAGACCGGAATTGGGCTCTTCCACATCCAAGTCAACCAGAACAACTTTCAGTTTTTCAGCTAAATATGATGCAAGATTGACGGAAAGCGTAGTTTTTCCGGTTCCCCCTTTTCCGCTGGCAATCGCAATCTTCAAACAATTTCCTTATGTATTCTATTTATAATATACAGTTATGATTTTATTTTTTTTTATCTTCAGGAGGTACAATCAAGACTGGTATTGGAGAGAGAGAAGTTAGAGATTTATGAATGCTTCCAAACAGAATTTTATTAAATTTTCCATGTTTATGAGAACCAATAACAATAAGATCAGCTTTAAATATTTCCGCTTCCTTTAATATGTTATCTACTGTTGGTCCTTCCATTAGAATACATTCCGCTCTAACCCCATCCTTGCCTAAATTATCGTGAATTTCTTTAAGTTTCTCCTCTATTTTTTTTTTCTGAGAATTAATCAATTCCATAGAGGGTTGTTGATGAAGTTCTGTAGTTATTGAAGAAAGATATGATTCTAATGTTTCAGTATGCACTATAAGTAATTGCCCTTTTGATTCTTTTGTCATTTTTTTTGCATGATTAATTACTTCATCTGTGGTATCTAAAAAATCGATAGCTGCTAAAATTCGTTTCATAATAACCTCCTTATATTATAAAATGATCATACTAATTTCCATTTGCAATTGACATCACTATTTTCGTTTTTCATTTACCCCCTACTTTTTTTATTACTTTGTTAACAATATTCTTCATTTCTTTGGCTGCAGGTAAGCTATTATAGTCATAAATATATGGTCTACCCGCATCACTCGTTTTGACAATTTTATTATCAATTGGAATTTTTCCTAAAATATCGACATTAAAATCTTTTGCGGCTTTTACTGCACCTTTTCCCTGAAAGATCTCAATTTTTTTACCGCAATGAGGACAGGTAAATCCACTCATATTTTCAATTATTCCCAGAACAGGAACAGAAAGTTTTTTGGAAAACTTGATGGTTTTTCTAGCATCTAAAAATGCCACATCCTGCGGAGTTGATACAATAATGGAGCCATCAACTTTTTTTAGAATTTGTACAATAGACAAAGGTTCATCACCTGTTCCTGGAGGACTATCCACAATCAGGTAATCAAGTTCCGGCCATTCAATATCTTGTAAAAATTGTTTAATAACTCCCATTTTCAAGGGTCCTCTCCAAATGACAGGAGCATCCTTATCTTGTATTAGAGTTGCGATTGTCATTGCATAAAGATTATCATGAACTTTTACTGGCATAGGACGGTTGCTGATTTTAGATAAACCTAATGTTCTTCCTTCAATCCCTAACATTTTCGCAATTGAAGGACCATGAATATCAATATCCAAAATTCCAACTTTCTTCCCTGAAAAAGCTAATCCATAAGCAAGATTAACAGCAATTGTGCTTTTACCAACTCCACCTTTACCACTGATAATAAGGAGCTTGTGCTTGATTCGTGCTAAATTATCCTTTAAATGCGCTTCGTCTTGAAGTTTTTTTTCAGCGTTTTCTTTTGAGTTAGTTTTCATTTTTTATCTTCTCTCATTTAGTAATTCTTCACGGATCATTGTATTTCCACAACTTGGACATTTCTGAGTTGTGCATGGAATTCCCTGCTGGTGAGCTACTTTAGCCCCGCATTTAGCACATACGCAAAAACCTCCGATGCTGTATCCGCCACCGCTGTTCCGACCTCTGCCACCACCACGACCAAGACCACGTCCTGATCCTGCATTCCTATTGTTCATCTTTTCTCTCCAATTTATCTTGTTTTTCATTTTTGGTATTTTGTTCACTATTGTTTTCATTGTTTATTACTTGATATTCAGCATTGATTAGCTTTTTCTTATTCTGTTTATCTTCAATCTGTTTAGGTGGAATTATTTTTCTAACTATTTTTTTTATCTTACTATTTTCGTTGGTGAGATCTTTAATAACCGTTCCGGCAATAGCAGTGATTATAGTTCCCCAGATAGAGTTTCTTCCGCGGTGACTTTTGTCCCGCCGGTTTCTGTATTGATAACCACCATAATGTTTACCATCTGTCATGTTATTCTCCTTCCCTTCATAGGAAATAGGTAGGCGGTATTAATACCGCCTACCTTAGATGATCTATTCATCTTCTTTCTGTAATTCGGAAAGACGTTTTTCCATTGCAGTAAGTTCATTTTTTAGTGCATCTATTTCTGTCTCAAGATATTTTGTTTCATCCGTTGCTGAATATTGAGGAACTGCATAATTGGGATAAGTTGGATATTGGAATCCACGATCATATCCGAATCCTCCTCGAAATCCTCTTCTCAAACCACGTCCGTAATTAAAACCTGCTCCACCGCGTGGCACACCTTTGGTAAATCCCGGGCTATCATAACCTGCACAATAACCCAGCCCACGTCCTGTCATCTGACCCATTCCGTTTGGGCCTGTTCTGTCACCTCTTGGCATTTTTACCTCCCTCTGTTACGATTATGTCCACGACAACATCTTCCATGCCCGAAACTACCAGCCAGATCCAGAAGATTTACAGAACCACAAGCTGGACATTTGATCAGATCATTTTCAAAACCGGTATTGAACATATGCCCACAATCCTGACAGCGGATCACATTTCCACGGAAATGAATATTTCCACCCTCGATATAAAGCTGTTTGCCCTCGATGAGAAATTGTGAAACTTTTTTGCGAGCTTTTTCGATAAGGCGTGTAAAAGTGGAACGTGAAATTTCCATCTCTTCTGCTGCTTCTACATGGTCCATACCCATATAATCTGCTAATCTGATAGCTTCGTATTCATCCAGGCTTAAAGCCAGTTGCTGCAAAGCACTTCCCATTATTCCTACAGGTTTAAATGCCGTATATAATGGTGGCTGATGTACTATTCGTTCCTTTTTAGGTCGCGACATAATCAATCCTTTATTATTTACTCACGAGACAATATAATGAACATATGTGCAAAAGTCAATTAAAAAATAAAAAAAGGCAGAATTTATTTCTGCCCCCTTTATTATAATACAATTCTGTTTACAGATCTAATTCCTCATTAACCTTTTTTATGATCTCATAATTATCTTTCAGAATGACAAATTCTTCTTCCTTCATTTCTTCTTCCATCTCTTGAATGCTCTTTTTAACTTCTGCAATTTGTGTTTCCAATTCTGCTTTCTCTTCATCAGAAAGAACTCCAGCCAGGGTTTGTTTCAGAGTTTCTTCCGATTCGATCATCTGATTGTAGATGGACATAGACATTTCATATCCGGCACCAACAGCAGTTGCATAAGTAATAACAGCAGAAAGTTTTGAATATTCTTCAAAACTAAGGTCCATCTCTTTTGTTACGATCTCTTTCAGGTCTTTCCCTGCCATATTTGCTTCGATTGCCGCCATAGCTGCTACCTGGAAGTGAATATCAGGATATTTTTCTTCAACAGATTTAATAGCTTTAAAGAATTTTTTTACATCTTTTTCCTGCAATTTAACTTTTTCCACTTCAAGGTCTTCCAGATGTTGTGCAGCTTCCATCAGATCACTTCCGGATTTGGCTACATCTTTAACAGCATCCATGGTTTTTTTTGCTTCTTTGATTTTACCACAAGCAGTTAATACAATCAAAATAGCAATACCGATTAATAATACTTTATTCATTTTTCCCCCACTTTATTTAAAGATTACCTGTTCTCTGTAACCATTGGCTTTTGCTCTGTAAAAAATCTCATTTTCCCAGATAAGTGCTTCTCCTTTATCTCCGTATTTAATACCAGCATCTACAGGGATCACCTTATCTTTAAAGAATGGATTAATGAAATCCTGGGTGGTATGACCAACCACAATTTCCGAAACTCCCAGATGTGCAGCGAGTTCTATCAAATCATCCTGTTTGATCTGCGGTGAAGTTTTTGTATCTTCAAAATAACCGCGATACCAGAGTGGTCCGTCACTTCCAAACAGGAAACTCAGGTATTCGCTGTATTTGATGGTATCATCAGATGAATCAATATGCCTTCTGATCTTATCGTTTATATCTTGCAGATTATATCCCCAATAAGAAACACGAGGATGAATTCCACCATGTACAAAAAGAATGTTATTTATTTTCACAATAGTATGTTTGGAACGGATCCAGCGTCCGAATTCAGAATTGGCAGAGTAAATTTGAGGCAATTCCATTTTAAATAATTCTGCTGCTTTTTTATATTTATCGTGGACATATTTTAAATTTCCACGTAGGAACATAACCTCATGATTTCCAAGCAGATAATGTGCCTTTCCCTGCCATCGTTCTGCCTGGTTTTCTAATTTGTGGATCAGCCACAGACATTCAGTTACCTTAGATCCGCGGTCGAAAACATCTCCCAGAATTACCAGGTGACCATTACCCCAACTCCAGTCCAGGTTTGCATCGATAACACGGTTTCCCTTTAATATCTGTACAAACCTATCATATTGTCCGTGTATATCACTTATCACAAAGATCTTTGATACATCTGAAAAAGTACTGGGATGAATTATTGGCGGGATCGATGAGACCTCAAAATCCTTATCAAAGCCTTCCAGTGAAAAGGAAAAAGTTCCCTCACCCTGTACTGTGACTTCCTGTGAAACGGGATTATTATCTAAAATATATTTGATTATGGCTTTGTTATTTTCCCATAAAATATAGGGTCCATCGGTGATGTTACCGGATGAGTCCTCAGCTCCAAACTGGATTTGCTGGCTGAAAAGTCCAGCACACACAAAAAATATTACAAAAATTACTTTAAACTTATTTTTCATTTCCCCTTCCTCATTAACAATCACATATTTTTTATACTTAACCCATTTCTTGTTTATCTAAAAAACAGGCAACATTTTTTCAATATTTAATTTATCAAATTATCTCTCGCTAAAATCCGATAACGAGTTTTCAAATCTTTTCATTTTACACGGAAGAATGTTCCTCTTTTCTGCTGCTCGAAAGTTACCATACCTTCGTGCAGAAGTTCACTGAGGTATTTGTTGATTTCGTTTATGTGAATTCCCAGCATTTCAGATAGATCCTGATCTGTGCAGGGTCGGCGTTTTATAGTCTCAATTATCTGCTCTTCGATATCTTTATGATAGCTTCTGATCTTATTTCGAGATTGGAAATTTGCGATTATCATAACAGGTAACGATTCTAAAAATTTTGCGATCTCTTCAATTCTCTTTTGTGAAACAGGAGCAATCCAGCTTTCCGTTCCGGGTCGATCCAGAGTATTTAATTGAACCTGATCCGGTGCGATCGACCCGATAGCTTTTTTAAGAGAAGCAAGTTCTTCCTGTGTATCATTCAAGCCGGGAACAATGAAGATCTCCAGCCAGATAATTCCGGCAAAATCTTTTCTGAACTGTATAAGTCCTTCAATGATTCTTTTATTATCCAACTTTGGATTTGGTCGATTTAATTTTCTGAATACCTTGTCACTTACTGCATCCAGAGAGGGAAGAAGCAGATCGATTTCCATGATCTCCGCTCTAACCTGTTCATCATAAAGCAGGGTGGAATTGGTGAGAAGTGCAAGTTTATATTGCGGGTAATTATCTTTGATAAACGAAATGACTTTTCCTATTCCGTTATGCAGAAGTGGTTCTCCGGCTCCGGAAAAAGTAATATAATCAAGCCTGGGATCTTGATCAAGATAGTGCTTTAATTCATCCAGAATATCTTGAAGTGGAATGTATTCTTTTCTATCAATAGTAAGATCTGTAGTAACGCCGACTTCACAATAAACACAGTTCAGGCTGCAAACTTTATGCGGGACAAGATCCACACCAAGCGAAATTCCCAGTCGACGGGAGGGTACGGGACCAAAGAGATGTTTATATTTCAATCTATCTCCTTAATTTCCCACAACCTGAGCGATAGGATAATTATAAAAATTAGAGATAATTTCCTGCCTGAATTTTAAGTGCTTTCAGAGATACTGCTACATCCCACATGAATAAAATTATCGAAATGATCAACCCGATAATTGCCAGGACAAAAAAACTAATGAACACTGTTTCTACATTAAATTGAGTAAAATAACCCAGGAACAAAAGTAGGATCATTAGACTGGCACATAGAATAGTGAAAGAAATACTTGTAATTGCAGATCTGAGAATACGACCTCTTTTGTATAGGATCGGGATCTGGATTTTCTTGATATCATCTTTACTATCTTTTAGCTCATTTACAATAAAACGTGAACGGTCTATTACCCTACCCAACCTATTAGTAAAAGATAATAATAATAAGCCTACTCCGGAAATAAGTATGATAGGTGAGATCGATGACTGCAGCAATTGAATTAGATGTTTAATATTTTCCATAATTTATCCTGAAAAAATAGTTTTGAACAGATTTATAATCTCCATAAAGTTTTTATACTTTTCTCTTAACTTCTTTTTCTACTTTCAGAGCAAGGTTATTCACCTTTT
>CBFDCX010000098.1:0-7083 GCA_965603415.1 uncultured bacterium | reverse complement strand
TTCCCTTTCATATTCTCCAGTTTGAAATCCTGAGCTTTATCCAAAGCAAACAAATTTCCTACAAAAACTATTAAAATGATTATCAAAATTGTGTTCCATAATAGCTTCATTATTTCTCCTTCATTCTATGACTTCTTAGACTCTTCGTCGAATGCCTTCGCAGGATATTCCTCAGAGAGACTATGTTTATTAGTACCCATATTTTATTCTATCGCTTTTCCAGTTACATTATAAATCTTGCAGGTATCAGAGCTATACGGATCTGCCAGCGTTTGCACCCAGATGACCAAGGTAATATCATCTGGCAGATCAGAAAGATCCAGTAAATCAAATTCGACAGGTTCATCGAAATTATGTGTAGAAATAGAAAGCTGTCCTTTGGCAATTACAACGTTCTTAGGATATTCGTGGGCACCATTAAAATAGTTTGTATTTTCATTTTCCATAAGAACAAATTTCAGATAAAGATCATCAAGTGGAACTGAACCATCCACGCTTAAAAGAACCGAGCCATTCAGAGCATCAGCTTCTAAAGTTGTGTTGAAATCATAAAACAGAACAAGAGGAGTTTCAGCTAAGATGGGGGTGATGATAACCTCCAGTTCATCCTGGGAAGTAGGAGAACCACCAATGATGGTTTGAGTTCCCTGAGTCACTGAAGTTGGCAATACGTACATACCATAATAAGCAAAAATATCAAGATTACCAATATCTAATTCATCATTGATATGATATTCCACATAGCTTAGCTTACTGCTGTATTTTTCCTTCAAATGGTAGAGAGCTGCTTCCACATAGGGGCAATTAACGCAGTTGAGGGCAGTAGCCGATTCAACTAAAACTTTTTGAGAATTATGTTGATCTCCATAAAATTGATATTCGTTATTTCTCTTGATAAGGTAATCAATGAAAGTTGTATCGGACAGAATTTCGCGATTTGTATTTTCTGCGGAAAATGTCCATTTTATCATGAGATTTGAAGGTGAAATTAAAATCGAATCAGCATGAAGAATTACATTATCGCCATAATTAAAATATTGAGTAATATAATTAACTATATCATTCTTATTCCAATCACCGTTTTTGTAATCATCACTGAAAAAGTATTCTATTTCATTTTGATTATATTGCGTCAAGTTGTCTAATACATTTTTGAATACTATGGGGAATTGTTCGAGTCCCAAATCATAATCGGTAGGTTCAAAATTATGCTCAAATCTATCACATGCGAAAAGAATTAAAGTAAAACAAAATAAAATTAGAAATTTCTTCATTTTTACCTTCTAATTTTTCGGAGCCAAAGTAATATAAGTTGGCAAGCCAATAATTCTAAAGTGTTTTAAAATCTCTTTTGTAGGTGAAATTTTAAGGTTTTCAGCTTTGTATTTAACCAAAATGTAATTATCAAATTCTTGTATCACTTTTTCATCCTTAAAAGTAGTTGCATCCATTACCAGACAGTTTTTACACCAGGTTGCCCAGAAATCTATAAAGACTGGTTTCCCTGTTTTCTTTGATTCTAATAAACCTTCTGTGATCGAATGCTTCCAGGGAAGTTCGGAAGTTTCATGAGAATATTCACCAACTTCTACGGGTTTGTTGCTTTTGAATATCTTTACACCAGTATAGATATAAAAAATAGCAATTATCAGAATTATTATTCCAAATATGATTTTCACCCATTTCATCCAGGTGCCGGGTTTAGGAAGGAAGGAAAGTCCGGCTCCGGCAAAGGGCCAGGGAATTGCCATTCCAATACCAAGTAAAAAAGGAAGCAATAAACCGGTTGGATTCCCGGCTGTATAAAGAGAGGTTGAATACAAAATGACTGAAATCAGAACGGGAGCCACACAGGCACCAGCCAGCACAGCAGCAATGATTCCCAGAATAAAAACTGTAATAAATTTTTCTCTGCTTTTACCTCCGATCTTATTACTTTGAAATTTGGAAAAATCAATGGGAATTATATCGAACATTGCTAGAGCTAAAACAATAAAAATAACTGCGATAATGATATTAAACCAGGGTGAGGAATTTATTGTACCAAATTGCGAACCTGTAAGAATTACAATCACTCCCAGAAATCCATAAGCTAATGCCATTCCCAAGCCGTAAGTTCCACCGATCAGGAATCCCCTGGCTTTTGATTCCGATTGTGCACCAGCACCCAAGACTGCAACTGTAATTGGTATCATTGGAAGTACACAGGGAGTAAGATTCAAAGCAATTCCACCAATCAAGATCAGGATGATGATGAGCCAGATACTCATATTTGCAAATTTGTTTGAACTATAAGAACCCGGTTCTTTTGATTTTTCTAAAAACGAAGTGAAATCTTCACTTTTTTGATATCCTGCTTCTTTTCCTGTAATTTCAAAATCTTGTAACAAAACAAGAAGTTCTTCATAATTATCTGTGTAATCGGTTTCTTTAATTGTTACTTCAGTTTTTTCTTTTTTCTGAACTTTTGCATCTGCTGATAGAGATAAACTGAATTCAACTTCTTCGGGAAAAAGACAGGATCCTGAATTCAGGCAGATCTGGTAACCCGCATATATTGTAATTTCTTTTATTTTGTTTTGATTTTTCTTATCAATTGTGAATTCCTTTGTCAGTATGGTTTTTCCATGGTATTCAATTATCCCATCTTCTGCTTTTTTTCCTTCTGGATAAACAGTTGGCTCAAAGGAAACACCGTCGATTTTTTCTACTTCAATAAAGAAATAATCTTCCTGCAGAGATTGATGATAACCTTCCGGAAAAATGTAAGTAACTTCGATCTGAGAACCTGTGATCTTTGCTGATACGATCTTTTCGGGTGTAAACTCCTGAGCAAATAATGAAAGTACAATCAGTAAAAACAATACAGTCAAAAATATCTTTTTCAAACTACCTCCAGTTTATTTAATAATATTAAGCATTATGCAAATAACATTCCTAAAATCTTCCAAATTTTTATCAAGTATTTTATTTACAAAAAAAATAGCCCCGAAATTTCGGAGCTATTTATAAGAATATCTCAGTTTATTTCAATAAGATCATTTTCTTTGTAGAAGTATATCTACCGCTATTGCCATCTGAAATTAATTTATAGAAGTAAACACCACTGGCTACAGATTTACCAGCATTATCTGTACCATTCCAGGTTACGGTATGATTATTTACATCGAGAACACCATCAACCAGTATTTTAACCTTTTCACCTTTGATGTTGAATACTTCCAGAGTTACATGCCCAGGTATGGATATGCTGAAAGCAATAGTTGTGCTCGGGTTGAATGGGTTTGGATAGTTGCCCTTCAGCTCTGTTACAGTAACGAGATTGTTACCAGCACTGGTGCCATTATAGGTGAAGTCAATGGTTACAAGGTCAGATACACCTTCATCGTAAACGGCTTCTACACCAGCTTCGTAAGTAGTTCCATTTATTAAATCTGTAAATTGCCATTCCAGATCGGTTGTGTTACCTTGAAGGTTACCATCCAAATAAACATCGTAACCGGTAAGTTCATCTATTGCAGGAGCATCCCAGGTGAAGAGTCCTGTTATTTCATCTACTGCCAGATTGGTAGGTGGTGATAACGGTGCACCACCAATGTCAAAGAAATCGATGATTCCACCAACTGCATCATCCAGGCTGTTTGTTCCGTCCAAACCAGTGATTTCAAAAGAGGTTCCTACTGTTTTGTAAGTTCCTGAATCGTAGGCTACACCACAATCGTAACCAACTGTGGGATTTGAAAAGATAGTAACGGCAGGAGTTATTGAAGTGAGACGATCGATCCAGCTGTTTTCCCCAGTATAGGTCCAATTCATTCCATTTAAGAAATCATGACCATCAACAGCTGATAAGTCTGGGCTACCATCTGACAAACCTGCTATATTGAAATATGGATGAACAGATGTTTGACCATCATAATACCATGTATCTCCACCTTCCATATATACGTTACCACCACCATCCAGATAGGATGCTAATGGTCCAGCTTCGGTTTCCGTAAGTACATAATTATTTGAAAAAATTCCTAATAATACAAAAACAGCATCTGCATTTAACAGCGGATAAGCAGCAATATCATTGGTAACATTAACCTCACCTGCTTGATAGAAGTTTTCTATAGATGTTTTCAGCACATCTCCTGTCGAGGTTGGATCAAGATCTAGAATCACTACATATTGATCGGTTGGATCCACTACGCTAACTTCGAAATCATATGTACAATTAAGAGTTCCTCCAACTCCAAGTAAAGAAATCGTCGAATTACCAGATACATTAAGTGCGGTTAAAGTAAGAACATCATTAGTAACATCTGCATTAACTACGCTTGGATTGCTGTTATTTTGAAGTGAAACTGTGATAGGTTCACCCGTTGGATGAGCAAATAAATTACTCACATCAAAAGTTAATACATCTCCGTAATACATAGATTGATCTGGAATAGGATTTATAACTCCTATTTCATCAAAAGATGCAATGGCATCCGGGACCATATTAATAGCGGGTTGAACATCATTATCGCTATACATTAAGATATTATATGCACCAATCACCGAGAAGAATGGAATGAATCCATTACCAAAATCCCAATAAAATGAGAAGATTTCTGCTGAATAAGGCATAGGTGAACTTGTCCAGTTTGTTTCACATACCAGGTAAACATCATCTGGATTTTGAGTCTGCCACCAGTTATGAAGTATCGGCGCCGCCGCTACGCAGCCACCTCAACCAGTACCTCCCCAGAACATTACAATTGCTTTGCCAGCTGCCGTGAGTTCATGGATAGAATGGTATTCTCCATTACTGTCGGTCCATGAATAGTCATCGGTAATTGGCTCACCAACTTGCCAAACTGCAAACAAAGACATTGTAAGCAGCAACAGTACGAAAACTAAAATTTGTTTTTTCATCTTACGCTCCTTTTTTTATTCTCTGTTACTTTCACTTATATACTTGGGTGCAATTATATGTTACACCCCATGTAACAAAATAAAAAATCTTATTGAATAGTGTCAAATAAATAATAAGAAAAAAACCTTCCGGGATAAAATTCCCGGAAGGTTTTGCCATATTCTTTAACTATGGATATGAAATGAATAGATTATATTATGCCATTACTTCAATAATATTATTTTTTTCGTGGGAGAATAATTACCAGCAAAGACAAGTTGTTCCGAATCTCTTCGGAACAAAACAATAGAAAAACGCCCCGATCAAAGTCAGGGCGTAATTTATCTCGCAATCAAGGATGTTTGCGTTACTTCATCAGAATCATTTTCTTAGTGGAAATGAACTTGTCAGCGTTCATTTTGTAGAAATAAACACCGCTGGCAACAGCTTTGCCGTTTTCATCTTTTCCATTCCATACAATTGTGTGATTTCCTGCTGGAAGGATTTCTCCTAAGAGTTTTTTCACTTTCTGTCCTTTGATGTTGAATACTTCAAGATTCACAAACGAAGACGTTTGTGCTACAGAAAAAGAGATCGTCGTTGCAGGGTTGAATGGATTGGGATAGTTTCCTTGCAGTTTAGTAACTACAGGTAATATTTCTTGTTCTGCATTAACATATCCCACAGTTAATGTAACCGGTATGACAACTTCAGGTTCTGCTGGATCGTTACTTGTTATGATGATATCAGCAGTATATTCTCCCTCTACTAAATTTGAAGCATCATATGTAACGGTAATATTCGCACTTTGTCCTGCCAAGATAGTACCTGAGTTCGGTTCTATCGGCAGCCAGGGAACACCTTCAAAGTAAATCAAAACATCATCGAAGAACCAACCGGAATAATCATTAATAATTCCATCTATCGTATCAAAATAGAAACGGATCTGAATTTCATTTCCAGCAAATTGTGTTATATCTAACACGGTTGTTATCCAACCTCCGCTGCTACCGGAAGGAGCATTTCCTGCTGTACCGCGTAGTGGAGTCCAACTTGTTCCTCCGTTTGTGGTTACATCAACCATACAATTATCATAACCAGGTTCTGTATCGTAATTTTCAAAGAACTGAAGAGTTACAATTGTATCTATTACAGTTAAATCGATAACAGGGGAGATGACAGCAGTATTAATTTGATTTCCTGTAGCATAATTTGTACCACCTTGTATGCCGCACCACCAGCTATGAGTTGGGCTGTTACAATTCAGTTCGCTTTGATGCCAGAGATCGTCAGGTGCTCCACCATACATTTCTGTTGTCCATCCATTAATTCCTGATTCCATATCGTCGGCAAAGATAAGCACAGAATCTCTGAGCGAAGTTAATATTTGCAGGTATGCCGGATATGTACTTGAATTATCTCTATCTAAAACACCGAGTACATTACTACCTCGCTTAGCAGGTTGGAATGAACTTGTTGAACAGTTTTCCGGGGTAGTTTCAGTAGCGGATATCGCGTATGTAAGATCAGATGCTCCATTGTTGAAAATAGTAAGAATATCAAAATCGATTGTACCGGGAGGAACTGTAGCAATAAGTTCTTCCGGAGTAACATCGATCTCAGGAGGTAGGACGCATTCGCCATTAAGATTTATTAATAATGGATTTTGATCGGGATCATTGCTTTCAATAGATAAAGTTCCGGAAAAAATTCCCTGGTTCAAGGCAGTAAAGATAACCTCGATTTCATCTGTTTCACCCCAAACCAAGCTAAAGGATGGAGCTCCTTCATAAGAAAATCCCTCACCGATAATTTCTACAGAAGTGATGTCTAGATCGACATAACCTAAATTCCGAATATTTAGTGACATAGTTGACGAGTAGTTCAGATATTGAATTCCAAAATCCAGTTCATCTGTAGAAGCCCAGATATGCGGATCTGTGTCATTAGATAAGAACGAGAAGTACCGTGCCATAAGGTTTGCTTTTGTGCTGGAACCTTCTGCATCTGCCATCGCTCCGAAAATCGTTGAGGTACAGATAACGCGATATGAACCTTCATCATAATACACGGAGCGACTAATATCATTCTGACAGGAGAAATAATAAGTTCCTTCATCTGCAGTGAGGACATCTACCATATAATCCGGATCCTCATCAAATTGATAGGCAAAATTATCTCCAGATGTAAAAGTA
>CBFDCX010000097.1:0-7109 GCA_965603415.1 uncultured bacterium | reverse complement strand
GCATAAGCGGCAGAAATGGTTTCCGGAGTTGCGATTGTATCTTCCGGTAATTTATCGATTAGATTTTTATCTATATTGAATCCAGCGATTGTTACTTTCATTTTACTTTCCCGTTAATTCTAGTTATGAAAGTCTCTTTCGTAACTCTTCTTCTTTTTAAACTTTGTTTCATATTTTCAGTTTTTTCAACGTCTCAGCAGTTGGAATTCCTTTTCTGTTCCAACAGCGAACAGTGTAATATTCATCCAGCATTTTATCCAGTTGTACTATTCTATTGCGGGAAGATCCTTCTTCCAGTTCTTCCTCCAAGAATCTGGGCGGAAGCAGATCATCTTTCCTGGTAAAACCTGCTTTGGAATTGAACTCTCTTTCTAGAGTATAAATACGCTTTCCTGCTTCCATCAGTTCATCATCTGAAAAATCCAATCCTGTGACGACATTCAACATTTCCGTGAATGTGGAAATACTGATGGCAAATTGCAGGAAACGACATAAGATCATGCTATCCACAACAGCCGAAATATCCTGAAGCAAGGCTACGATCTCCGGTTTACCTTTAATGGAATAACGATCCATAAAAACAGGTGAACCCAGAATTTCAGTGGCGATCATGTAAGCTCGCATGTGGCAACCACCCCGATTCGACGTTGCATAAGAAAGCGCTTGCCCCTGCACTCCGCGCGGATCATAAGCAGGAATTTCCATTCCTTTCACCTGCATCGCCAGTTCCGGTCTACCATATTTTTCTGCCAGTCTTTGGGAACCCAGAGCCAGTTCTGCTCCGATTCCACGCTTATGAGCTATATCTTCCACCAAGCTTTTCAGGATGCCGGCATCTCCCCATTTCAATTCATGCGGAAAGGCTCCTTTTTCATACAATTCCATTGCACAACCAATCGTACTTCCGGTAGTTATGGTATCTAATCCTAATTCATTGCACAAATAATTCGCTTCGGTGATCTTTGTTAAATCGTTGATTCCCAGTTGTGCACCAAATGCCCATACAGTTTCATATTCGGGACCCTCGCCCTCTTTGTTTTCGGTCTTTGTGGAACGTCCACAGGCAATAGGACATTTAAAGCAGGCACTGCGTTTTTGCAAAAGAACTTCTGCTATCTTTTCACCACTGGTTCCTTCTGCATCGTTGAAAACTCCCCGCTGGAAATTCTCGGTGGGATACATACCGTGAGCATTGATCACATTTACCAGAACCGATGTTCCCAAAAGCTGCAGAGATTTTCCCGTAACAGGATTTTTATCGATCAATCTATCAACTTTTAATAAGAGTTCTTTCAATCCTTCAGGATCGGCAACCGGGATTTCCTTACTGCCTATTGCAACGACAGCTTTCAGGTTTTTTGAACCCATTATCGCACCCATACCTCCACGTCCGGCAGCACGATCTTTATCATTCATAATTGCAGAGTAGATCACCTGATTTTCTCCTGCCTGACCGATGCTGGCAACGGAAGCTTTTGCAGAGTATTTTTCGGTCAAGATATCACGCGTCTGTTGTGTATTCTTTCCCCATAAATAAGCTGCATCTTTTATTTCTATTCCGTTGTCCGCGATAAGCAGATAAACAGGTTTTGCAGCTTTTCCTGTTACTATGAAACCATCAATTCCTGTCTTTTTTAGCGTAGCCCCAAAAACACCCCCGGAACTTGAATCGCAGATCGTATTCGTGAGAGGAGAGCGGGATATTACCTGGAATCTACCTGCTGTTGGAATTATTCCGGTAAGCGGACCTGTCATGAAGATCATAGCATTTTGTGGGGAGAGTGGTTCGGTTTGCGGAGAGCATATTTCAGTATAGAGTTTAACACCGAGTCCCCTGCCGCCAAGATATTTTCTTCTTATGTCATCACTTATTTCCAATATTTCCTGTTTGCCATTACTCAAATCAACTTTTATAATTTTTCCCATCCATCCAAACATTATGTCCTCCTTTTCCTACTCATAGAATCTGTTGTATTTATCACGATGCTCACAAGTTAAACATTTTTTCTTATAGTAAGTGTAAACAGCCTTGGGAAGCTTGCTTAAGCTTGCATGCCGGGAAGGGCAAATGTGACAAGGAATTTCCGGTTCGAGCCATGCTTCGGGTGCGAACTTGAATAATTTTGCGCCCTCCAGGATCATTACTCCGGCACTTGTCCCAAGCCTGTTTGCTCCTGCATTTATCAATCTTATAGCATCTTTGAAATTGGAAATTCCACCAGAAGCTTTAACACCTATATCCGGTCCTACGGTTTTCCTCATAAGTTTCACATGATGGGGGAATGCACCAAACGCTCCGAATCCTGTGGAAGTTTTCACGAAATGAGCACCAGCTTCTACAGCAAGCTCACAAGCCCTAACAATTTCATCATCCATCAGGTAGCAGGTTTCCAGTATTACTTTTACGTGAGAAGGGCTGCTTGCTTCTACAACCCTTTTTATATCCTCTTTTACAAAGTTGTATTTTTTATCTCTCATTGCTCCCACGTTGATAACCATATCTATCTCTTTTGCACCATCATTTACAGCCTGTTCGGCTTCCAAAGCTTTGAGTTTGCTTGTGCTCATTCCCAACGGGAAACCGATCACCGAACAAACCAGTACATCGCTGTCTTTAAGCTGTTCATAAGCAAATTTCACATAATACGGATTGATACAAACCGATATGAATCCGAACATCTTTGCTTCGTTACACAGATTTAATATCTTTTTTTGTCCGGAATTGGATTTCAGTTCAGTGTGATCTATCATTATCGCTATTTTACTAATATCAAGATTTTCCATAGAAACTCCTAATGTAACTCAAAGCCCTTGCTTTGAGATCTTTTTCACAAACCGGAGGTTTATGTTACTTTTCCAGCCAATTGTCCGCAGGCTGCTGCAATATCTTCACCTCTACTTTTACGATATGTAACTGCAGAGCTCAACTTTTGCATTCCACGTATGAATTCAGTTACTTCCTCTTCCGAAGGTGATTTGAACGGCATCGATCTTACTTCATTCCACTTTATCACGTTTAATTTACAGGAAATATCTCCCAAAAATTTTAATAGAGCTTTTGTATCTTCCTGTCCAATATTAAAATCTTTTATCATTACATATTCGAAAGTAATGCGGAAGGTTGTTTTCTTTCGAAAATCCAGTAATGCATTTTTCAATTCTGTAAGAGGATACTTCCTGCAGACCGGCATCAACTGTTCTCTTTTTTCCTGGATAGCAGAATTTAAAGAAACAGCTAATTTTATTTTCAGTCCGCTATCAGCCAGTTCTTTCAGTTTGGGAATTATCCCGCAGGTAGAAATAGTAATGCGTCGTGGACTGAAACTGAAGCACTGCTCCTCTTGTAAAATTATTACGGCTTTAATCACATTTTCCAGATTATCCAATGGTTCACCCATACCCATAAAAACAATGTTCGTAAGTTTTTTTTCTTCCAATTCTTTAATTGCCAGAAAAACCTGTGAAAGAATCTCGTAAACTTCCAGGTTCCTGATGAGACCCATACTTGCTGTAGCACAGAAACTGCAATCATGAGCACAACCAACCTGTGATGAAATGCACAAAGTATTTTTTTTGTCATTTGGAATGAGCACCATTTCGATTTTATTATCATCAAGAGATAATAGAAATTTCTTCGTTCCATCTTTGGAAATATCGACCTTAATTATTTCAGGAAGGAAATTTTCGAATTTTGTAAAAAGCTCTTCTCTCAGGCTTTGTGGCAGGGTATTCATTTTATAAAAATCTATTTCGTGGTTTTTATATATCCAGTTCAATATCTGGTTTACACGGTATTTTTTTTCATCGGGCAGACATTTTTCTAATTCATCTGGAAGAAATTCAAGAACGTGTTTTTTCATTTTTTCCTGGTTTCTTTTGCCTTCTTGAATTCATCTAAAGTAAGAATGATCCTCTCTTCATTTTCCGAGATCAAATTCACACGATTGTTATAATAATCATTTTTATCAACGTACATTTTCTGATCTTTATAGGAAATAACTTCACCCAGTTCCGGGAAGTCCTCTGATTTTTCCAGATAGAAATCTTCTTCATAATGCAGGCAGCAAAGCAATCTGCCGCATGGTCCGGAAATTTTGGAAAGATTACTCAGCAGATTCTGATCTTTTGCCATCTGAATGGTTACCTGGTTAAATCTTCTGAGAAATGAAACACAACAATACATCTTTCCGCAAATGCCAAATCCCCCTAAACGTCTGGCATCTTCCCTGCCGGATGATTGATGAAGCTCGATACGGGTTTTAAACTCGGTAGCCAATTCGCGTACAAACTCCCTGAAATCGATGCGACCATCTGCAGAGAAAAAGAAAGTTAATTTATTGCCATCAAGCTGATAATTTGCCTCCAGCAGTTTCATTTGAAAGGGTTGTTTCTCTAATATCTCCAGAAACTTTACTTTAGCTTTTTGTTCTTTCTTCTTTACTATTTCCAGTTGTTTCAAATCTTCTTCGGTTGCAATTCGAAGGATTTTTGTGATCTCACCTTGATTATTTTTTTCAATCAGATCATCATCCAGTACAGCACAATTACTTACCCTGCCAATATCTTCTCCGCGTTCCACTTTTACTACAACGTTCAGATCGGGTGATAATTCAAGTCCCTTATTATTTATAAAAAATCCGACCCTCTCGGAACGGAAAACAACTTCTACAAATTCCTGCATATGATCCTCATTTATCTATAATGTGGGGAGTATAAACTCCTTATAAAATTCTACTCGAAAACTATTTTACGAATATTTCTGTAAAGCTCTTTTTCGTTAACTGTTAATTTCAATTTTCGGCGTTTTTTCACTATTTCTGCTGTTTCCAGAAATTTATCCTCAATGTATTCACTCAAGTTAGAAGTATCTCCCCAGCGAAAAGATGGAATAAAATCCGTTACTAATTCTCTACCAAAAAGATTGCAGCCCACACCGATAATAGTGCCGGTGTTAATAGTGGAATTAATTCCGGTTTTTGTATGATCACCTATAAATGTACCAACAAACCGGCTGCCGGAATCAATTTTTTTACCCTTAGCATAGGAATAGACTGTCACATTTTTGTAATTATTTTTCAAGTCGCTATTATTCGTGTCGGCACCGATGTTGATCCATTCCCCCAGGTAGCTGTGTCCCAGGAAGCCGTCGTGCTGTTTATTTGTATAAGCCTGGAAAATGGTTCCTTCCACTTCACCACCGATCTTGCATACAGGTCCTACTGATGTTCCTTCATATATTTTTGCACTTACTTTAATAGTCGAATTCTTTCCAATATATACAGGTCCAATTATCACAGAATTAGCCATGATCTTCACATTTTCATCCAACACCACAGGTCCGCTTGTTGCATCGATGATAACTCCCGGCATTATATCAGCCTTTTTGCCGATCCAGATATTATATGGATTTATAACTGTAACACCGGGTTCAGTTTCAAAAAAATTATCCTTTTCATTGAAGAAATCTTTGAAATCACGTTTTATGTATTCCGCATTTTCTTTTATAAACTCCCAAAGATATTCCCAGGTATATTGCTTTTTGATTTCAATTTTTTTCAGTTTCTTAAAAAGGGCAGGAACATCTTCGGATGACATTTTTCCGGCTTTTGGAATCAGCCTTGCAGCCAGAATTGTATTTTCATGAACCAAATAACTATTCAGCGCAAGTTTCTTAATTTTCTTCGTAATGTTTTCGTTCACCTTCAATCTGCTGTTGATGAAGATCATATCTTCTGCGATTAGTTTATTCACCTGCCAATTTTTATGTCTTTCACGGTAAATCTTTTCCAGGAAAGATGAAACAATAATATTCGTTTCCTTCAAGCCAAAATAGGCTGATATTCTTTGCCTGAGTTTGAGAATACCTACACGCAGATCTCCGGTGGAACGGGTAAGAGTTATCGGAAAGAAATTACTCCATGAACTATCATCGAAAAGAATATATTTCATCTACTCCCCCATTTATTTTGTTAAATCAATTATTTTGGGTTCAACATCCTTAAATTTTGGCATTGCCATTCCGAGGTTGGCATTAATGTAAGTTGGGTCACATATTATATATTCATTTTCATGGAAGATAATGTAATCTCCGGGGATTCTGTCTCCAAATTTTACTGCTGTGGAAACATGCCCCGGATAATCAAGACCCACAACATCAAGACTAAGCAATTGCCTAATCAGATAGGAAAAAATTATTGAGCGGTCTTCACAGTCGGAATAAGGATAGAACAGGGTTTCATCCCCAAAGAAGCTTTTTTCCTCTCCAAATTGGTCACCATCGGTTTTATATTCAAAAGCAGTTTGCACAAAACGTAACAACACATTAGCAGCTTCCGCTTCTGTTTTTCCATCCAGAACCGGTTTCAAACCCACAGAAAGCGAATAAGTGGCTTCAGGAGAAAGAGGTGCTTTGAAGTACACTTCCAGATTCGTCTGCGGATAATTCTTAAAAAATTCCGCAGCGTTTTGATTATATTTTACCGAGATCTTGTATTCCACACCATCATATGTGAAGCTGAGTTCTTTCTCTACCAAAGCTGTTTTTACTTTTGGACTTTCTGTAATACTCAGATCGATGAGATCATCCGCATCGGGATATTTTCCGTCATACGTACTGATAGAAATATTCAGGATTTGCTTCTTATCAAATGAGACAGTGTAGAATTTTTTTTCATCAACCATTAAGTACGATACACCGTACATTTTGTTTTTACAGGGAAGCAGCAGAAATATATTCTCTCCACTGAAACCCACTTTCGATTCATAACCGGATTTGGTGAGCATGAACCAGAGAAAAAGACTGGTAAGATCGTGAGAATCATTCGTGATCTCTTTACCTATCTCATTCAAAAGTAAACAATAACCCCAATCATTCAAGTTCAGCTTAGTTCTGAATTCCTGAAGCTGCTGCAGAAAGGTTTCATATTCAGTATTACTGGCAACATACCAAAAATCTGCAATATTCTTCTGATTGACGGGTTTATCTAATTGCACGCTTAAAGAATCCTGATAGTTGAGTTCGATGGGTAACCCCAGGAAATTTACATCTACTCGTGGTCCTTCCCCAAGGTCTACATAAACCATACTCTCTTTTTCTTCCTGTTCTTCCA
>CBFDCX010000096.1:0-7266 GCA_965603415.1 uncultured bacterium | reverse complement strand
AATTCGCAATAGTTCGGGTAGTTATAGTTGCTCCAGTTATGCTTATAATTTCACCACCATCTTTATCAACGAGCATTACGGTTTCATTTTTGTTTTCAAACTGAAATTGAAATTCAGGTTTTGTGCAATTTGCACCCAGACCGGGTGTTTCTGTTTGTTCGATTATTTTTATCTTGTTTACATTGAAGTCCGGAGTTACTCCAACCATGGTTTTCACATCGCTGCTATAACCATACAAAGAAGCCACGAAAGTATATCCTGCAAGTTGACCTTCATTGTTTTTACCGGCATAGATAACTTCTTCATTCAAGAAGGAAATACTATCGAAAGAAACAGCTTCCGGTAGAACTTGCATCCTGGCTTCTTCTTTTGCTTCACGTTGATTTTTTTTGATTATAGGTTCGGTAAAACTGTTTATGTATGCCAGTATCCCGCTTGCTACAGCAGTTATGACCAGTAAAACAAATCCAAGCCTAAAATAATATTTCATTTTCTAACCTCCCCAAATATTCTGGGAATTGTATATCTATCTATCAGTGGAACTGTGATGTTCATTAAAAGAATAGAATAAGAAACACCTTCCGGATATCCTCCAACCAGGCGAATTACTACGGTCAATATTCCGCAACCCATTCCAAAGATTATTCTTCCCTTCTTTGTAACAGGAGAGGTTACCATATCTGTAGCCATAAAGAACGCTCCTAAAATGAGACCACCCGAAAAAATATGGAAAAATGGCAACATAATTGATGCAGAGAATAATCCGTTTATTCCACCAAAAATGTATGTAAGAATTAATACCGTAGCAATATAACTGATAGGAATGCGCCACTCGATAATATGTTTCCAGGCAAGATAAGCAGCACCCAGAAGCAGTACTGCAGCAGAAACCTCACCGATCACTCCACCGATATTACCCCAGAAAAGATTCTGAAGTGTATCCATGCTGGCCAGGTTATTCATAACGGTTTCCGCCATATCGGAACTTATCTGGGTAGTATCACGCAGAGCTTTTACAACTCCCAGTGGAGTTGCAGAAGTAACTACAGCAGGTACATTGGAAGGTAGATTTACTAACCCGTTGATAGAGCTTTTAAAAAGAGCCATCGGTACAGTACTTTTCCAGCCGGCAGTCATCAAAGTTGGCCAGGAAGCAACCAGAAAAGCTCTTCCCAAAAGAGCAGGATTAAAAATATTAAAGCCTAATCCGCCAAAGATCTGTTTACCAATAGCGATGGCAAAAACAGAACCAATAACAGGAAGCCACCAGGGTGCTGCCGAATTAATATTGAAAGCTACCAGGATGCCTGTGACTACAGCGCTGCCGTCTGAAATTGTTATGGGCACTTTACGCAATTTCTGTATTAAAGCTTCTGTAGCTACAGCAGCTACCACACCATAGAGTGTGAGCAGAAAAGACTGAATTCCAAAGAAGAAAATTCCCACAAGAAGAGCAGGAGTAAGAGCTAATACAACCTGCCACATTACAGAACTAACTGATATGTTCTGTTTAATATGAGGTGCTGCCGAAACGGCATAAACATCACTCATATGTCCTCCATATATTTTACGTATTTTTATTTTTTTTGTAGTTCGCTTATTTTAAGCTTTCCAATATCTATCCATTGAATAAGTTTGATATGAGAAGGACAAACATAGGCACAGCTACCGCATTTCATGCAATCCATCACACCAAATTTTTCTGCCAGACTCCAGTCTTCGTGTTTTACATTATGTGCTATCAGGCTGGGTACAAGATCCATGGGACATACATCCACGCACCTGCCGCATCGAAGACATATGCTTTCATCTTCTTTGTGTCCTTCTTTTTTATTGAAGAGTAGAAGTCCGGAACAACCTTTTGTCATCGGTGTTTCCAGAGATGGAATAGCAAAACCCATCATCGGACCACCGGAAATGATCTTACCGATTTTCTCTGTAGTCCCATCACAAAATTCCAGCAGATCAGAAAAAAATGTACCGATCCTTGCCTTGATGTTCTTCGGGTTACGTACAATTTTTCCGCTGAAGGTAATAACTCTTTCGATAAGAGGTTTTTTATATCGTACTGCTTCGTAAACAGCAATAGCAGTTCCCACGTTCTGAACAATAACTCCCACGTCCATGGGAAGACCACCTTTATTGGGAACCTTTCGTTTTGTAGCAGCGTAAATAAGTTGTTTTTCAGCGCCTTGCGGATATTTCAGTTTCAAACCCACAACTTCAATATTTGTTTCTTTCTTCAGTTTATTCTTCATCAATTTGATCGTATCAGGTTTATTTGCTTCAATACCAATAATACCCCTTTTGGCATTAATTATTTTCATTAATATCTTCAAACCATTGATGATATCATCCGGCTGTTCCATCATGATGCGGTAATCTGCTGTGAGATACGGTTCACATTCCACACCGTTCAGAATGATCGTATCGATGGATTTTTCTGCCGGTGGAGAAAGCTTGACATGAGTAGGGAAACCAGCACCACCCATACCGCAAATTCCGGCTTCGGCAATTCGGTTCTTCATTTCATCAGCAGGTAGCTCTAAATAGTTCTTTTCATCTATCAATTCGATCTGATTGTTCTGTCCGTCGTTGGTTATCTCAATTGCCATTGAAATTATTCCTGTAGGATGATTGAATTTGTCGATCCTGGTAACTTTACCTGAAATGGAAGCATGCATTGGAATGGAAACAAAGCCGCCTGACTCAGCTATTTTCTGCCCTGCAAGAACTTCATCTCCTACTTTCACTATTGGTTTGGATGGAGCACCTATATGCTGGGAAAGAGGAATTACAACTTTTGAAGGCAGAGGTAAAATTTCTACAGGTTTGTTTTTGGAATATTTCTTAGAGTCGTGAGGATGAACCCCACCGGGGAATGTTTTAAAACCCATTCTTTCTCCCTTTATTTTTCTATAACTTACTATTAATCATAATATTTTTCGAAAACCACATTCTAAATGTTCATTATATAAGCAAGATTTTTTTTAAGAAGATTAATGAAACTCAAGAAGCAGATAAAGGTAGACAATTTTCATATATATCAGGAATTTGCTCAAAAAAAATAAGGGAAAATTAGATGCAGTTAAACCAGACCGAAAAGAGAACTTTCTTCATCCTGATGTTAGCGGCTTTTTTTAACGGATTTATCATAAGCACGTTTAATTTGCAGGATATTATCGCCAAGAAGGCACTTCATGCTTATGACTGGCAAATAACCATCCTGGTAATGTTATGGCCGCTTTCCAACCTGTTCTCTATCTGGTGGGGTAAGATACTGGAGCATTCAAAAAGCCTTTCCAAGTTTTTTATACTTACCGGGCTCATCGGAAGATTGTGTTTGATATTAATGCTGTGGGTACATAATTTTTATCAATATCTTGTAATTCTTGTAATTCTATTTTCGTTTAATGCTCTCATCAGCCCAGCTCAAAATTCTATTTATCAGCTTAATATTTCACCAAAGAACCGGGGTTTGATCTTTGGATATGTATCCAGCCTTATAACACTGGTGGCGATTTTTTTCAGTTATGCGGCTGGTAAAATACTTGATATTAATGAAAACTGGTTTCGGTATATTTTCCTGGCTGTAGGAATTCTGGGCTGCTTAAGTTCTTTTTTAATGGCTTTGATCAAGATTAATAAAGAAAGTTTCAAAGAAAAAGCCTTTCTTACCTTAAAACAAGTATTTATAAAACCGGTATTACGAACGGCAGAAGTTCTTAAGAACAATAAAGATTTTGCGATCTTCCAAAGAAATTTCTTTCTGTATGGAATAGCATTTATGATGCTGCTACCGGCAATACCCAAATACCTGGTTGAGTATCTGCAAATGGATTATTCGCATACTTTCTTGGCAAAGGGCATCATTGCGCAGATCGGCATTCTTTTTCTGGCTCCTTTAGCTGGGAAAGTCCATGACAGAAAAAATCCTGCTTTCTTTACAACCATTGTTTTTGGAATTCTCAGCCTTTATCCTCTCACGCTTCTAATTTCCAGTTTCATGTTGGGTACCAGTTATGTTTATTATGTGGTTTATTTCGCTTTTTTTATTTTCAGTGTTGGCTTGTCTGGTATGATCATTGCCTGGAATATCAGTTCCATATTTTTTGCTGGTAAAGAAGATGTTTCCATGTACCAAAGTGTTCACGTAACTTTAACGGGAGTACGAGGAATCTTCGCTCCATTTCTGGGATTACTTATAATGAAAACTCTTGGCATCAGAGCTGTGTTTATCGGAGCTACTGCTTTGTTTCTGGTGGCATCTGTTCTCAGTTTCAAACTTTATTTGAAAATGTGTAAAAAAGAGGTGGTATTTGCTATACCCGCAAAACATATATTATATCACTTCAGAAAGATTTTTCCTTTCAGTTAGGAGGGTAACTTGAGATATGAACTGATGATAATATTTTTTCTTTGTGTATTGAGACTTCAGGCAGGAATAACTGTCGAATACAAGTCTGGCTTGGCTCCGGAAGTGATCAATACAGAAACGATCGATACAATTGATTATTTTAACGTATATGAATTGAATAAAGCATTTAAAGCGAAAATTATGGAAGACGTTCCCGATCAACGACTGAAAGTGAATATGTTCGGTGAACAACTTATATTTCTTTTGGAATCATCTTATTTGATACACAAATCTGAACTCTATAATTTTACATATAACATTGTACAAAAAAATGGGAAGTACTTAATTCCGGTAACGCTTTTAAAGAAAATAATACCGGAAATATTTCCTGAGAAGATAACTGTATTAAATGGTAAGATCATTGCGGAAAATCCCAGCGATAATTCTATAAAAACAATTGTTCTTGATCCCGGTCACGGTGGAAAGGATCCCGGTGCAGTTGGTTTCTCCAAGAAAAATTTTGAAAAAGATATCGTGCTTGATGTTACCCATAAATTAAAAAAAGTTCTGGAAGACAATCTGGACGTGAATGTGTTATTAACCCGTGAAGTCGACGAATTTGTTTCCCTGCAGCAAAGAACCCAATTCGCCAACAGCAACCAGGCAGATCTCTTTATTTCCATCCATTGTAATGCCCATAGAAAAGAAAAAATAGACGGCATCGAAGTTTTTTATCTTTCTACTGCTATAACAGACGATGCCCGAGCGGTGGAAGCACTCGAAAATGAAGTGGTTTATAAATTTGAAGGCGGGGAAGAAGCTGTAAGGAAATATGATGACCTGGCTTTTATTCTGGCAGATATGGCTCAGAGCGAACACCTGGAAGAAAGCTATCAACTGGGAATGAAATTGCAGAGTTCTCTTGTTGGTTCTACGAATGGTTATGACCGCGGTGTAAAACAGGCTAATTTCTATGTTCTAAGGGGCGCTTTTATGCCGACAGTTCTTATCGAATTGGGATTCATGAGTAATAAAGAAGAAGAAAAAAAACTTATCAAATCATCCTATCAGGATAAACTTGTAGATTCCATGTTTCAGGGAATCAGAGATTTCAAATTCAAGTACGATAAGATGCAATAAGATGTAAATAATATTGTTCTAAATATACATCCAATTATCCGTTTTGAAGAAAAAATAAAAATGGTTTGACATTAAATAGGCTTAACTTTCTTTGTCCCATAAAATTATAAAGATGGAGGAATTAATGCCTAATCATAAATCTTGTGAAAAGAGATTGAGACAGGAAGAAAAAAGATCGGCACGTAATCATTATGTGAAAATGACCATTAACACACTTGCCAAAAAAATGCACAGTGAAATTACTATCGATGAAAAGGAAAAACTTCTTTCTGAAGTTTATACTCAATTGGATAAAGCTGCCAAAAGAAACATCATTCACAAAAGAACAGCTTCCCGCAGGAAAGCCAGGCTTGCTTCTTATTTCAACAAAGAAAGAGCATTCCGGTTAAAAGAAGAACCCAAAAAAGAGAAAAAATAAACTGAATTTGCATTTAATGGCAGACAGCAATGTCTGCTTTTTTTTGTTAATTGGGTTTCGGTAAATTTATGGATACAAATACAATTCTTTATATAGCAGCAGGAGTGATGACTCTTGTTATTGTTATATTCTTAATATTATCTGCAAAGAAGAAACATAAACAGTCCTTACGGGTTGAGACAACAAAACAAGATACTTCCAAAACGCTTAAAGAAAAACTGGCAAAAACCAAAAGCAGTTTCCTGGGCAAATTGGCAGAAGCAATAAAACTTCGCGGTAAAGTAGATGAAGAACTGATGAACGACCTGGAAGAGGTACTGCTGCAGGCAGATGTGGGAGTACAAGCCAGTTGCGATATCATCGATAAATTGCGTGAAGAAATAAAATTGAATCAGATAACAGAGCCTGCTAATGTTCAAAAGCATCTGGAAGAAATTATTCGTGAACTGTTGTCGAAAGATTATGCTGCGGAAAGTAACCACTTGCAAATAACCAATCAAAAGCCATTTATAATTCTTTTTGCAGGGGTGAATGGAGTTGGGAAAACTACTACTATAGGTAAACTGGCAAAAAGGTTTACCGCTAAGAGTAAAACTGTGCTTCTCATAGCTGCCGATACTTTCCGTGCTGCTGCCATCGAACAGCTTTCCATCTGGGCAGAGAGAGCCGGAGCTTCCATTATGAAACAGCAGCAGGGGGCTGACCCGTCTTCTGTAGTTTATGATGGTATTATGAGTGCAGTGAATAAAAAGATAGACATAGTTATGATAGACACAGCCGGACGCCAACATACAAAAGTTAACCTGATGAACGAGCTTTCCAAGATAGTTCGTACAATAAAGAAGATAGTACCAGATGGACCCCATGAAACACTGCTGGTAGTGGATGCTACTACCGGACAGAATGCAATTTCACAGGCAGAAATATTTGATAAAGCTACTAACCTGAGCGGTCTGGTGCTTGCCAAGTTGGATGGTACAGCCAAAGGTGGAATTGTCATTGGTATTAAGCATCAACTTAATATTCCGGTTAAACTTATCGGTGTGGGAGAATCACTTGCAGACCTGCGAGATTTTGATGTAAATGAATTTGTAAACGCAATATTTGAATAATCATTACCATTTCCGGACAATCGGGGATCCATAATAATAGCCGCAAAAAGGCACAAAAAAATCAATTAATGGAAAAGTTTCTTTTCGCTTTATACTATCGTTACGAAAGAGGACTTTCGTAACGAGTTGGTATTTTTCCCATGCAGAAGCTTAGGAAGGAGAAATTTTATCATTCTATCAAACTATACAGCAGCTTAATTTCATCCGCCCAGATATCTGAATTTGGTGTTTCCAATATC
>CBFDCX010000095.1:0-7267 GCA_965603415.1 uncultured bacterium | reverse complement strand
TGGATAGTTTCAGCAGGAATTCTAACAAATTGCTTGTACTTCTCATAGAATTCCAGGAAGATAACGATCCGCAAAGTACCGGAAATGGAACATTCCTTCAAGATCCGGAAGGATACCCTGTCAGTCTGGGAGCTCCTCCTCATGATCATGAGTTTTTCACAACTCAATTGCAGGCTTTAAATTATTATTACCTCGCTGCCAGCTTTGGTTCTTTCGATTTGGAAAGTCACATATTCCCTATATCCACACCAGGTGATTTCCTGGCATATACTCTTCCCCACGAAATGGCATATTACAATCCACCCGGAGCTGATGTCGACTTGATGATATCCCGTTTCGAGGAATATTTTCAAGATGCTTTTACTATTGCAGATGCCGATGAAAATATAGTCTTCAGTGAGTATGATCATTTCATGTTCATTCATGCCGGCGCAGATTGGCAGCATGATATCTTTGGTGATACGCCCGCCGATATTCCTTCGTTCTTCATTCGGGTAGGAACGGGTAAAGAGGTTATTGTTGATGATGGTATCGTGATCGATCATGCCTGCAATGTCCCGGAAATGATAACACAAGATATTGATGATGAACAGGATGGTTCTATTACCATCTATTCTAATTATGGCGTTGTAAACGCAGTATTTGCTCATGAATTTGGTCATTCTTTGGGATTTGTAGATCTGTACAATACCATGTATTTCACTCCTCAGGTTGGAGTTTTCGATATTATGGATAGTGGCGGCAATGCCGGTTTACTGGTGGTTTCCGATGATAACGATAATCTTTATTACTTCGAAGGCAGCATGCCAATCCTGCCTGGAGCCTGGTCTCGTATGCTGGCATGGGAAGATATATTTCGAACAAGAGGAATTTTTAAAGATATTTCAGAATTAGAATTCAATGAAACTATAGAATTTTTACCTGCCGAACATTTATTCGATCCACCACAGGCAACCACAGAAATTCCATGCTTTGTTAAAGTACCCTTAAGTGACACGGAATATATACTCATCGAGAACAGGCAGGTAGATCCGGATGGAGACAGCGGAATTGGAGTGTGGGCATCTGATGATGGAAGAGTAATTCTATATCCCACTTATCCTTATCATCTTCCCGGTGAAGATCCTACTTATGAATATGATTATTTCCTGCCCGGCTGGTCAATGTCAGAGCCAACAGGCGAATTTTATTATGATATCGGCGGCGGTTTACTAATATGGCATATAGATGAAGCGATCCTGGCAGAAAACGATAATTTTGAAAATAACACTGTAAACATTTATCACTCTCATAGAGCAGTGAAAATAATTGAAGCCGATAACATCGATGATATTGGTAATGTGTATTCCATGTTTTGGGAAGGCACTCAATATGAGCCCTTCTTTAAATTTATGCCGATAATAGATGAAGAAGGTTATTTTACCGGTTGGGACGACGAGACGATAATTAACATAAACGGTGATGAAGAATTCATCGGAACTATATTCAACGAGGAACTCTCGGCTGTTTCGGCACCAGCGCTAATTACCAATAAGGGCGATCCATCTATATTCTCTCTATACGATATCAGCAGCTATTCTATTGAACCGGGTGTAGAACGAATTATGTCGTTTAAATTCGGCTCTCATCTTTTTGATGAAACAGAGAAAATCGCACAATTTGATTCTCTTAAAGCTATTGGTCATGTGGGAATTTCATTAGGCTTTCCTGCATTCCCCGTACTCAAAGAAAACGAACTTAACTTCTTCTCTCTTATTGATGAGCATTGGGCAGATAATTACGGTATTGAATTACCCTTCGATAAAACACCAACCCAACCGATCTTTCCAATTGATCGCAATCTTGATGGAGAAGATGAATACAATATTGTAAGCAATAATATACTCTCGCAAATAAGTACGGACAATGCTTTATATACATCATTTTCTGAAACAATAACAGATGCACCTCTTTTTATTAATCAGGATGAATCATGGTTAGAACCTTCTTTCATAGTTCCTGCAGCTGATTCACTTTACATGTTTCCTCCCAATGTATTTCTTCCCGAGGAAGCATATAAATTTGAAATCCCTGAAGCAAAATGTGCTTTTGATGGGGAATATCTAATTGCTGCCTTCACAGATCATATTCATTTTATTCCAGATGTAATGCTTGCTGGTGCTTCATATTATGAAGTTCATATTAATAATTACGATACCTGCTACACTCCAGTTTGCTATAAAGATGCTGTTAACTCTGCTTATAATGCAACATTTGTTCAAAATAGTGATGGAAGTATTTATAAGATTAAAGAAGGAAATGCCGAGAAGATATTCAGCTTATATCCCTATACATCAGCAAAACCTTCGCAACTTGCATTGGGTCATTTCCTGGATGACGGACAGGTCTATCTTGTTTTTGGTGCAGAGGACAGGGTATTCGCCATCACATTAGATGGCACCCTGGCACCTGGCTTCCCGGCTTATCTGGAAGACAGAATAATCAAACCGGAAAGCTATCCAAGAATAATTAAATTCGGAGAAGAAACCATTCTTCTCTTTGAAGAAGCCGATAACGGATATATTGCGGTGAACAAATATGCAAAAATAAGCATCCAGCATTCTTTCTCCTGGCGAAAAACAGAAGTTATCGATCAGTTTTACTGGAACGAACAATCAGAAAAACTGTATTATATTTATTCGGATGCAGATAATAATCTATTTGCTTCACATATAGAAAATGTACATGAAAATCCCATTATCTGGAACGGTTATAGAAATCAGAATTATTCATTATATAATGGTGAGATATCACCCTATGTTTCTTCAATAGATAAAATGACCGCATACGCTTTTCCAAATCCTGCCAAGAAAGGAGAAGTAAGAATTAAAGTGGTCAATGCAAAAGACGATATTGATATTAAAATTTTTGATATTGCAGGAAATATCATCTTCAAGAAAAAAGTGGAAAAAGGAACCGGTGACGATAGAGACATTCTCTGGAATACAAGAAAGATCGCCACGGGAGTTTATTTTAGTATCGTGCGATCCAAAGGTGAAGTGAAAAAAGTTCCAATTGCAATTATTAATTAAGGAGATATAATATGTTACGTAAAATAATCCTTCTTTTTGTGCTGACCGGCATTGTTATTTCTGTGTCAGCTCAAGAAATCAGAAATGATATTATCCAAGTAAATTATGATAAAAAATCCGTAGCTAAAGCGATGATCTTATCTTCTCTGTTTCCTGGTGCAGGACAGTTCTATGCTAACCGCAGAAGCATTACAACCTATATTTTTCCCATCATTGAAATTGGACTCTGGGTAGGATATTTCCATTATTATAACCAGGGACAGGATAAAGAAGATGAATATGAAAAATGGGCAAATCAGGAAGTGATAGGGTACTATGTAGGAGATTGTCCGGATGACTATTACGAAGATGATGATCCTATTTATCGCTATGGTCGTGAACGTTATGACTTTGCAGTTGACGACTTCCTGATAGAGAATAATAATTCATCTTACAATAATCATTTCAGATTAGATGATGAAAATTCCCAGCATTTTTATGAAGACATTGGAAAATACGATCAATATCTTTTTGGTTGGTTAGACTGGTTTAATATTTATGCTACAGATGAAGACGGAATCTGGACCAATGATATTAATTGGAATTTCGAAACTGATCCTAATGGTTTGGATCACTGGATTGTAATGATAGATCCAACTAATCCTACAGATTCACTTTATATTGAGAACCAATCACTTTACGAGGAGAAAAATGGACTTTATTCTGGAATGCGTGCAGAATACATCGAAATGAGAGGAGAAGCAAAGGATTTTTACGGATCAGCAGAGATCATTTCATTCGGACTTGTCTTTAACCACATCTTAAGCGCGATAGATGCTGTTCGAATAACGCGTAAATATAACCTGGAATATATAACCAATACATCCAAAATAGAAATACATCTGGCACCTGTAGTTGTGTCTAACGAACTTTCCCCGGCACTATTTCTTACGAAAAGGTTCTAGTTCATGAGAAAATTCATTCTGGCACTGTTATTAATTATCCTGGCGGTTAATCTTACCGGTAAGGAGTATTCGGTGCGCAAAGCTATGCTTTACTCTGCCATTGCTCCGGGATTGGGTGAGATCTATATCCAGGACTATAAAAAAGGAGCCATTTTTTTAACTTCCGAAGCTGCGATTTTATTCACTTATTTTCGGTTGAAAGCTGAAACCAAATGGGCGGTAGATTCTTATAAACAATTTGCTTTCTCTGTGGCAGATGTTCCCAAAGATCAGGAAGATCCATATTACCAGATGATTCAGGATTATATAAGTAGTGACAATTATAATGAAGCTATTATTCGGGATGCGCGAAATTATTTCCTGATCTATAATAATGATCCGCTTGGTTATGAGGAATACCTGGAAAATTATCTGATTCCGGAGGATCTGAGCTGGAATTGGGAAAATACTAAAAACTGGTTTAAATACAGAGAGTTGCGCCGCAATAAACAGGATTTCGAGATCTACACAAAATTTGCCACGGCAGCTGCAATTTTGAACAGGATAGTAAGCATGATCGATTCTGCCGTCTCGGTGAAGAAATTGAATAGAAACGGCAAATACCTTGGAAAATTGAGCTTCAAACCAGATTACAAAAAAGGGGGAATGGAAATAAATTATGAATACCGTTTCTAAAACAAAAGTCGCAATTATTCTAATATTCCTGATTATTTTCTCCGCACTTTTTGCTGGGGAAAATACAAGCAGGAAATATTTTTTCAGATCTTTACTGGTCCCGGGTTGGGGTGAGTTATCCCAAAAAAATAGTTCGGGTTATATCTTTCTAACCTCAGAATTGTTGTTTTGGTCTTCTCGTTATTATTTCTTGGAAGAAGCAGATCTGAAGGATAAAGCTTCTTTTAATTATGCTGTTAAATTTGCACATATAGATCCGAATACGGATTATTCCAACGAGTACTTCTTTCATTTAAAAAGATACGACAGTTCAGGTTATGAAACCGGTGGATATAATGCTCATATTGTAGAATTAGCTAAAAATCTTTACCCGGAAGACCTGGAAGCTCAAACAGAATATATTAATGCAAATGCTTATTCCGATGAATATTTTTGGCAATGGGATGATGATGACAAACAACACGAATATGCGATACTGCGAAAAAGGATCATCCAATACAATGATTACGCCAAAACTTTTGTGGGTGCCATTTTGGCCAATCATCTCATAAGCGCTATTAATTCTCTGCGAATTAATTCCAAGCTGAAAAGACTGCAGGCAGGAATTGAATTTAATAGTAACATGGATCCATTGATCTCATTAAAATATAATTTTTAGTAAATAAAAAAATAGGGAGAATTTAACATGGCTGTGGTTATTACAGGGAAAAACCTGACCATTGAAGATGTGTATAATGTTGCTCATCGTAATGAAAAGGTGGAACTTCATCCAGATGCACTGCAAAGAATTCAAAAATGCAGAACATTCATCGAAGGAAAGATCGAAGAAGGCGAGATAATGTATGGCGTGAATACTGGAATTGGAGAGTTTTCGGAAGTCGTTTTAAATGACGAGCAGATCAAACAATTCCAAAAATACCTGATCTATAATCATTCAGCTGGAATAGGCAAACCTTGTCCTATAGAGCATGTACGTACAGCTATGCTTTCCAGGATCAATGTACATGCCAACGGCAATTCGGGATGTCGTCCGATAATCACCCAGACATTTATGGAAATGCTGAATAAAGGTGTAACGCCGGTTGTTTGTGAAAAAGGCAGTGTAGGAGCCTGTGGAGATCTTTCTTCAATGAGCCAGATCGCTCTTCTCATGATGGGCGAAGGTGAAGCATTTTACAAAGGTGAACGCCTTCCGGGAAAAGTTGCTTTGAAAAAAGCCGATATTAAAATACCCGGACTTAAAGCAAGGGACGGTCTTGCCTGTATTAATGGCAGCAACTTACTTACCGGTATTGCTGCATTGATAACCTATGAGACAGAAAGATTTTTCAAACAAGCGGAAATTGCTGCAGCAATGACCCTCGAAGCTCTGATGGCCAACCTGAAACCTTATGATGAAAGACTTCATAAACTCCGAGGTTTCCAGGGTGCTGTTACATGTGCGAAGAATATTCAAAAAATGATCAAAGATTCTGATCTTCTTAAAGGAATGAAAGTAAAAGTTCAGGATGCTTATAGTATGCGTTCCACACCTCAGGTTATAGGTGCAGCTCTCGACCAATTAAGATGGACAAGAAGTCAGATTGAAATTGAGCTTAACGGTGTTGGTGATAATCCTGTATTTCTTCCCGATGATGGGATCGTTCTTACAGGAGCTAATTTCCAGGGTTCTCCTATCAGTGTTCCACTCGATATGCTTGGAGCCTGCATAACTATGGTTTGTGTTATTTCCGAAAGGCGTCTTAACCGCCTTCTAAATCCTGCTTTGAGTGTTGGGCTGCCTGCCTTTTTAACAAAAGGTGCAGGAATGTTCTCCGGTCATATGCTCAGCCAATACACGGCAGATATGATGATAGTTGAACAGAGGATTCTTTCAACTCCTGCTTCCTGTCAGTCAATTCCTGCGGCTGCCGATCAGGAGGATTTTGTAAGCATGGGAATGAACACATCCCTAAAGACACGACAAATACTCGATAATGCTTATGGTATTCTTGGAATAGAATTCATTGCTGCTGCACAAGCACTCGATTTTAGAGATTTCAAACCTGGAAAAGGAACTCGGGCAGCTCATAAAGCTGTGAGAAAAATTGTTGAGCATCTGGATATAGACAGACCGCTTTTCGATGATCATAATAATATGATGGAAACCGTGAAAAATAGAGACATACTGCATGCTGTGGAAGAAGAAATCGGAGAATTACAAACTTATTAAAGTGGATGCCCTGAAAATGAAAAAGTTAATCGATTCCATTATTCTGATTTATATCGTTAAAAATCACAGATAATAGTTGGAGATGCTTTGCTACGAAAATTAGTTCTGCCGTTATTTATTGTTCTATTGATAATAACTGGATGTGTTTATTACAACACGTTTTTCAATGCAGAGAAGTATTTTGAAGAAGCAAATACAATGGCCTTGAAAGACGACGGCACTCCCACAGCAAATGCAATTCAGAAATACAATAAGGTCATCAAGAAATGCGGTGTAGTATTAACAGATTATAAAGACAGCAAATATGCCGATAACGCTTTATTCATGATGGCAAAGTGTCTTTATTATATTGGAAGAAATTACAC
>CBFDCX010000094.1:0-7334 GCA_965603415.1 uncultured bacterium | reverse complement strand
ATTGCTGGAAAATCTAAGAAAAAATATTACAAATTTACTAAATCTTATGGACCTTTCCAAAATAAACTATACACAAAGATTATCAGGAAGAATTTTAATAGATTACCATTTCTCCAGGTTAGAGGAGAACAGAATATGGATTCTGTAAATAAATTAAAACTTGATATTCCTGTTTATTCCTTCCCGGATGTGTCATTAGCACTAAAACCGACTGATAAAGAATGGGCGCATAATTATCTTATGAATCTGATGCCTGATATACAAAATATTTTTGGAATTTCATCAAGTGTTATTATCAGGAATATCAGTAATATACTTAATAAAACTTGCGGTGAAGATCATGTTGAATTGTGTAAGCAAATTATCGCTAAATATAGCGATAATAATCAATCTGTTTTGCTTATTCCGCATTCAATTGGTGATGGTAAAAATCTCAATACCTGTGATCTGGCGCTGGCGAGAAAAATATATAACGAGATGTCGAATTATAAAAATCTATATTTGCTGGATGATGTTAACCTCACTTATCAGCAGACAAGAGCTATAATTGGTCAACTAAGTTTTTATGTTACGAGCAGATATCACTCTCTTGCTTCTGCTCTTAATATGAACATTCCCACAATCTCACTTTCCTGGCATATTAAATATCAAGATATTATGAAACTTTACTTGAACAAATTCCTGACTATCGATTGTCGTAAAACTAATATTCCCGATGCAATACAATTATTAGATGAATTTTATAAGAATAGAGATTGGTTTTCTAAAGAATTAATGCAAAAAAGGCAAACTAAAATCGAGAAAGAGATTGAGAACAGTATTAAAATGATTGTTGAAGATATAAACAGAGGATAAGCAATGATATTAAAATTAATAAAAGAGCGTCGCAGTATTAGAATTTTTACAGGAGAAAAAATTCCTGCAGAAGATATGAATACTATTATCGAAGCGGGTGTTTGGGCACCAACCGGTTGCAATAATCAAGAGCTTCGATTTGTGATGCTTGGAAGAGATGATGTACTTGCTGAAGCATTAAAATTTAAACCTTTTTTCAGAGGAGTGTCTCATTTTGTTTTAGTTTTGTGTGATATGTCTATACCTCTTAGTAAACAGCTTTATAGAAGGAATTCTTCAGCTCAGATGATGTCAGATCTTGATGCTGGTTTAGCAATCCAAAATATGGTTTTACAAGCAAAAGATATTGGAATTGATACTTGTATTGTAAATCTTTCGGAACAACATTATAAAAAAGAAAAAAATCTAAGTGTAATCCAAAAAATATCAAAAGAATTAAAAAGAATACTTAGATTACATTCGATTAATCTCAATAGTTTTGAGTATTTTCTGCGCAATTTTCTACACATTCCCAAACAATACAAAATTCGTGCAGGAGTAGTTTTTGGTTATGGTAAAAATTTCCCTAACTTAGAGAAGGCACGACACGGAAAAAATCCAATTAAACGCAATTCTATCGAAAATTATATTATTAAGAGTGAATATGCTGAATAAACTTAAAGATACAGCTAAACATACATTTATTTACAGTATTGGGAATCTATCTACGAAAATTATAGGATTGCTGTTATTACCCCTTTATACTGCCAAATTATCACTTCTGAATTACGGAAGATTCACAATTTTAGAAACGACTTCAATGTTTCTTACAATGGTTCTGGGATTACGGATAGTTTCTTCTATGATGCGCTGGAGTGCAGAAACAGAGGATAGAAATGAGCAAGGCAAGATACTCTTTAATACGTATGCTATTTTACTTATAACAGCTGTTGCAGTAAATGTCATTTTTGCTCCAGTAAAATCCTGGTTATCGCAAGTATTTTTCTCAAGTACAGATTATTCTCATTTTTTCACAGTCATTTTTGCGATCATTGGTTTGGAAATGGTAAATCAAGTTCCTATGAACTTGTTTCGATTTCGTGGGAAGCCTATTATTTATTCCGCTTTTTTTGCAGCAAAATTATTCATTGTTCTTATGCTTAATATTTACTTTTTAGTATATGCCGAAACAGGTGTGATCGGTATCTTTTACAGTCAATTGATAGCTAATGCAATTCAGATGCTTTGCACAATTCCAATATTAGTAAAGAATTTCCAATACAAATTTGATCTTAGTTTGATCAAAGAGATGCTCGGTTACAGTATCCCGCTTATCTTCAGTGCAATTTCGGTTCAACTGCTGGCAATTGGCGATAGATATATTATTAAATATTTATTGGATTATTCGCAGGTGGGAATTTATTCACTTGGCTATAAGATCTCCGGTGTTCTTAATGTTTTTGTTGTACAGGCTTTTGCACTCGGTTTTTTACCAATAGCTTACAAAATGCAGGATTCTTCTGATGCACAACTATTTTTTAAAAAGGTTTTTAAATATTTTTCTATGATATTAGTTTTTGGTGCTTTAGGATTATCATTATTTTCCCGAGAAATTCTGCTTGTATTTGCACAGAAACCTGAATTCTATATTGCTTATAAAATTGTACCACTCATCACAATTGCCTTTATTTTCAAAGGTATACAATATATGTTCCTTTTGGGATTTCATTATGTGAAGAAAACCAAGTATGTTGCTTATATTGTTACATTTGCGCTGTTTGTAAATATTGGCTTGAACTTCATGTTGATTCCGAAATTAGGCATTTGGGGAGCAGCACTGACAACTGTCATATCGTCGTTGTTGATTTCGGTAATATCATATTTTGTTTCTCAAAAATTCTATCCTGTAAAATATGAAATTGGTAAAATGTTTATTGTTTTTTCCGTTGGAACTTTATTGTACTTAATGTCAGGACTTATATCAGATGCTAATGTCTATTTTGGAATAGGAATAAAAATTGTTTTGTGTTTAGCTTTCCCGATCTTATTATACATTTTCAAATTCTACGAAAAAACAGAACTGGATAAGATGAAGAAAGTTTTAAACAAGTTTCGAAAATAAAAAATGCTCCAACCCAAGAAGAGAAGGAGCAAGTTAGTTTCTTTACAATTATTTCATCAATAGCATTTTCTTGCTGATAGGATTTTTCCCAGTATTAAGCTGATAATAATAAATTCCCGAAGCTACAGGTTTTCCATTTTCATCTTTACCATCCCATACCACTGAATGTTCTCCTGCCGGGAGGTTTTTGTTAATTAATGTCTTTATCTTCTGTCCTTTTATGTTATAAATGAAAAGCTCAGTATTTGCAGCGTACTCTGCAGTGAAGTATATTTTTGTTTCGGGATTAAAGGGATTGGGGTAATTGTATAATTGGATTTTAGTAGCGGTAACTTGATCATCCACTCCGACTCCTATAAGGTCGATATCGTCATCGTCACGAGGCTCAAGTTTGAAAGCACCATAAGTATAATCGCAAACACCAGTAATGTCGTATATAAAATCATCCAGTACAGGAATGTAGGTATAATCACCCAGATGTCCAACAATGCAGGGTCCGCTTCCATCATCTATTTCCCATTCACCGTTGCCCATGTCTTCGTTAGTAACGGTTACATCCTGAACCTGAACAAGAACGCTTTCGTATTCTTCGGAAGAGGCAAGAGCAGATGTGGAGATAATAACAGGAGCAGGAATACCTGCCGTTCCAAGAACGGTCATATTAATAATGTCTGTGATCTCGGTTTTATCGAAATATTCATCTACCATGCCGGAAATAACGATTTCATCACCAATTTCAACCGGTTGCAGAGGATAGATCGCAATTCCATTCCAGGCACCAGTTCCATCCTGAATGAAGAAATAATTTTCAAAAACAGCAGTGACAACTCCCGTAGTTTCTACTAATTCACCAACATGAGGTGATGAACCAGTGGTGGAATATTGAATTTCATAGATGGTATAAGGAGTTACAGGAATTGGTTCGATAATAGAGAAAGGATCATCACTTTCATCTGACGGGTCTCCATCAATTGCGTCAGAAATGATAATAACATACCACTCGCTGATGGTTTGATCGATCGGGATATTCCATTCCCAGGAACCATCATTCTCGGTGGAAGCAACCAGCACTTCACGAGTTCGGTTCCAGACCATTCCAAGTTCGATCTTTACATTATCTGTAAAATTCAATGAAATCCAGGTAATGTTGTGAGTAGAACTCTGTTCCCACTGTTCTCCACCATTGGGACTGGATACTATAATTGTCGGTTGTGGAGTACCTCCAATAGTCTGACCATTATTTAGATTTCCGGGTGTTTCCGCAGCAGGTTCCTGCCAGGTGAAATCACTATAAACAGTTCCTGATCCAAGCAACTGGAGCGATTCTCCAATTTGGGTAGTGCTACTTTCAGCAACACCAATATCTGTTGAAGTAACGCCTGTTGCTGGGCCTTCCAATGCTTCAAAAGTACCTTCATAACTCAGGAATTGTCCGGGAATAAGAATACCCTGATAGTCGATAGCTATACCGTCAGGAGATCCATTCTGGATACCTTCTTTATAATAATAAAGAATTATGAAATCCTCAACAATTATACCAACAATAAATTGATCTAAAGTTTTAGAATCGTATTCTAATCCATTGTTACCATTATAAAAAGTTACAGTATAATCGTATAATTCATTTCCCGGAACTTCTTCCAGAACTACTTCAACGAATTCACCTTCATCAGTACCTTCATTATCATAATGAAATTCGTTAAGCCAAACGTTTTGTGCTAACAAAGAGACTGTTAATAAAAATAAAATAAATACTACATTGATTTGCTTCATTTTTCCTCCTGATATTTTTACCATTCTTTGATCTCAATCTGCTTGAGAATTGGTTCAAGTTTTGTGGTAGCAATTCGCTGATATTCTTTAATTGCTTCCTGGAACCTAAACCAATGAGAGCGGTTGTAATTTGTTTTAAAACTTAATTTATCTTTTATAGGATCAAATTTGTATTTCTTGTCATCCAGGAAATTGATATCTTCCTTAACTGCTGATTTGAACCAGGAAAACGGATCATAGTTTCCATCCGTACCGAAGTCTGCCAATAGTTCTTTGTATTTTTCGATCCTTACTTTTTTTTGTTTTGGATAAAGTTTGATCTGAGATTCTTTGATGGGTTCGTTGATAATATTCGAAATGTTCTTTTTAACTTTTGACCATTCGGGTGGATTAGTTGTAAACATAAGATAATTCGTGTATAATTTATTGGCAGCCAGCAGGACGCGATCGATATTATTGACTTCTTTTTTATCATCTACCAGGCGTGGGTCGTGCCATAACAGGTTGGGAATGTCCGGCTTGAATCCTGCATCGGCATGACCGATATTTGGAGTAAGTGTTTGCCATACGCCTTTCATAGCATTGATCTCGTCGAAGGTTCCTACAAAATTTTGATGAGCCAATGTGTCAGCTAACATATGAGAGGCTATACCAAGCGAGTAGAGGTTTTCGTTTTTTGTAGTATCAAAAAATATTTCCTGGGCATGAGTGCTGGAAGGTGTGGTCATTAAAAGGTGCATCTTTCCATCTCTGCGGCGTGCTTTGGAACTGGTGGGATCTCCCGGCAGGAAGTGGAAAAGCAGATAAACACGCATCAATTTCTTTTTTGGTTTTGTAATGTTCATAGTTTGAGAAAAATAATTCTCGTAAAATGAACCATCAGGAATCTCGATCTTGAACCTGGTTTTGTTATCATCCACAAACTGCGACGAATAGGCAATTATCTCTGCTTCATCGGAATCAAATCCTGCTTCCAGAGCTATATATTTAGTGAGATAATAATGAAATTCAATATTCATTCTCAAACTCCAATTTTAGAAAAAGAAAACACAACTTCTTATAATCTAATAAAATAAATCTAAACTAAAGTATATTTTGTGAAATTTTTCCAGTGTGTCAACAAAATTATCGAATACAGAAAAAAAATGAGTAGAATATGTTAGCAGATAATTTTAATTATATTCTGAACTAAGATAAAACAGGTGTAAAAAATTATAAAAAAAGTCCACCTTATCCGGCAGGCTTTAACTATTATTTATTTTCATTTAACAGATCGGCATAAAGCGGGAATTGTGAGCAAAATTCACGAACCTCTTTTTTGATGGCAAAAAGTTTTTCTTCGTCTTGGTAATTAATATGAACTTGCGAAATAAACTCTGCGACCTGTTTCATTTGCTCTTCTTTCATACCACGAGTTGTAACTGCTGGAGTTCCCAGTCGAATACCGGAAGCAACGAACGGCTTACGTGTATCAAATGGTACTGTATTCTTATTTGCTGTTATTCCTGCTTTGTCCAGGCAGCCTTCCATCTTTTTACCTGAAGGTCCACCTTCTTCCTCAGTTCCCAGGTTGATGAGCATAAGATGTGTGTCTGTACCACCTGAAACAATGTTGAATCCTTTTTCTGAAAGTGAGTTTGCTAGAGTTTCCGCATTTTTAATAATCTGTTTTTGATAAGTTTTGAATTCAGGCGTGAGAGCTTCTTTGAAAGCAGCAGCTTTGGCTGCGATGATATGCATAAGGGGTCCGCCTTGTGTACCCGGAAATACCCAGCGGTCAACAGCTTTGGCATATTCTTCTTTACACATGATCATTCCGCCACGGGGACCACGCAGTGTTTTGTGTGTTGTGGTTGTAACGATGTCTGCATAAGGAATCGGAGATTGATGTAATCCTGCTGCGATCAATCCGGCAATGTGGGCCATATCTACTACGAATTTTGCCCCTACTTCATCTGCTATTTCGCGGAATTTGGCAAAATCTATTTTCCGCGGATAAGCACTGGCTCCGGTGAGTATCATTTGTGGTTTCACTTCTAATGCTATTTTTCTGATCTCGTCGTAATCGAATTGCTCGGTTTCTTTGTTCACTCCATAAGGTACGATCTTAAATAGAGAACCGGAAAAACTGAGAGGATGCCCATGAGTAAGATGCCCGCCATGAGAAAGTTCCAAGCTGAGAATAGTATCACCGGGATTTATAATGGCAAAATAAGCAGCCATATTTGCCTGTGAGCCGGAATGCGGTTGGACATTAGCGTGTTCTGCTCCGAAGATTTCTTTTGCTCTTTCAATAGCCAGTTTTTCTGCTTCATCTATGAATTCACAACCTCCGTAATATCGACCATAAAGTTTGTAATTAATTTTGTCTGTTTTTTTACTCCAGCGATATGGATAACCTTCGGCATATTTATTGGTAAGAACAGAACCAGCTGCTTCCATAACAGCTCTGGAAACAAAATTTTCCGAAGCGATCATCTCCAGATTTTCAGATTGACGTTTCAACTCGCTGTGCATTGCTGCATATAATTCTGGATCTTGCTTTTTTAGGAATTTCATTTTTTATTTTTCCCCTTTTTCAAATTTTGATATTTTGTCTATTCGT
>CBFDCX010000093.1:0-7343 GCA_965603415.1 uncultured bacterium | reverse complement strand
GATATTCGAACATTCCGATAGCCAGCATGGCATTGGAATAACGGAAAGAGCCTTCTTTACCGGAGCGTTCCAGGCTGCCTTTCATGAACATCTGGTGCAAATGACCGGTTATTTTCTGCTCGGTCATCTTAATGCCAAAATTGTCTTCCAGTCTCTTACGTACTTTAGCAGGCGTTTTGGGTGCCAGGTTCAGGCAGGAAGCGATCTTTGCCTGCAAAGGTGTGAACAGGAATTTAAGGATCTCTATCTCTACACCGGAATTGGTAGCAGGAAAACCAATTGGAAAATTATCGAGATGCTGCTGCAATTTGCGATAAACGTTTTCATCTTTTGAATTATTCATATTCATTCCTTTTTTATGAACTAGAATCTGCATCTATGATGAAAGTTGTCAAAAGAAAATTGTTTACGGATTTAAATTCCCTTCAAAGGTTTTGTATTCGTTAGATGAAGTTGTTTTAAACCGATTGACAAAAAGAAGTTAAAAAAATTCATAAAGTAATTAAAAAGGTAATAATGAAGATAGATAAAATTTGGGTTTATACAGCAGCAATTCTGGCAACTCTTTTCTGGGGTTTCAGTTTCGTTTGGTTCAAACAGGCTTTTTTAGTTTATAAACCAATCACAGTAGTATTCTTACGGCTTATTGTTGCAACAATACTGCTGAATATTTATATAAAAATTTCTGGAAAAACGCAGATAATTGCCAAACAAGATTTCAAATTATTTTTACTTTTGGCGTTCTTTGAACCGTTCTGTTATTTTCTGGGTGAGAGTTTTGGTTTAACCTTTGTTTCTGCAACTGTAGCTGCAATAATTATAGCAACGATTCCATTATTTACTCCCTTTTTTACTTATTTTTTAATAAAAGAAAAGTTAACTATTTATGGTGTTTTGGGATTGATAATTTCATTTTTCGGAGTTCTTTTGATTGTTACAAAAGATTATTCCGGAGTAACTACAATAAAAGGTATAATATTAATGTTCTTTGCCGTTTTTTCTGCGATAAGTTATGGGATTCTGGTAAAGAAACTTACAGTCCGTTATTCAGGATTCACAATAGTGAAATGGCAGAATTTAATTGGTATGATTTATTTCCTGCCCGTATTTTTTATTTTTGAATTTTCTCATTTTTTATCTGTGAAACCAGATGTAGGTGTGATTATTATTATATTGAAAATGGCAATTTTTGCTTCTACTCTGGCATTTATTTTAATAGCTTATGTTATCAAGAAGATCGGGCTTATAAATGCTAATATTTTTGCTAATCTAATTCCTGTATTTACTGCTATCATCGCTTACTTTATACTAAAGGAGTCTTTTGACATAAAAAAAATTATTGGGATAATGATTGTAATTTGCGGATTATTTGTTTCGCAGATTCCACAGTTTATGAAAGAAAGATCCTAACAAATAATCTCTTTTGTTTTGTTAAAAAAATACTGAAACTCCAACATTCTACCTTCGGGATCAAAAGTGAAAAAATGATAAATCGGATATTTCTTATTGTTAGATGGTGATGAAGTTGCGGTTTCTTTAAATTTTTCATAAAAACGGTCAACTTCATCCTTTGTGTTATAATAAAATGTTATGATACCGCATTTATCAATTTCATCTCTCTCGCAGAATCCAAAAAGAAAATTTCCATTTTGAAAAATTATGCAATCTCCCTGATCCATCCAGATTTTGCATTCAACTTGTTCAGTATAGAATTTCTTTAGTTCTTTCAGTTTATGCGTCTTAAAAAAGACTATTCCACTCATTTAATCTCCTTATTTCCTCAGCACGAACATACGAAAATAGATCACAATAATAATTAGTCCATAATTTCCGATAAAAACCAATGGTTTAGACCAGTGCAAACCATTAAGCTGGAACCTGGAAAAAGGATTGAGGAATTGTACAGGGAAGGAGTTTTTGTCATGAGTAGGTATATCCATCAGAATATGCAGGGGAGCAGCAAGCAAAAACCATGGAATATGGTTCCGAAAGAATAAGTAATATGCAAAAAGTGGAATAAGCAGCAGTATCCAGATTATCAGGGAATGAGTCCATTTATACAAATTTACTATCCAGCGGTTTTCCTTACGGTGGTACCATTCCATCATTTCCTGCCGGGTTTTAAATCCGGGTTGCATTTTACCTTTGAAGGCTTGAACCGTAAGACTGGTGGCAAATACAGCAACATCCGGTGCAATACCGAATATTACTTTGGCAACCGATGGTGGACCTGGCAGTAAAGCCATTGACCAGAGAGAATGAGCAACAATATCCATATTACTTCCTCAAAGCTGCTTTTGTAAAAACTGCTTTCGGGATCTCCACGTTAAATTCGATGGAATCGATGATAAATTCTGTGCCTTTACCTTTTTTAAGAGCATCTTTAAATATCATTTTTTTAGGATACCAGCGTTTCCCGATCTTGAAAACTTCATTTATCTCTGTGGTTTTAAGCAGTTTACCGGTTTTCCCAAAACGCTCCTCACGCAGAGGAAGATAGCGTTCTTTATCTATCCACACTTTTTTGATTTGATAGGCTGCATCATCCACTTTGGCGGTTAAAAGAACGATCCAGCACTCTCTATCGTAAATAATTTCTTCACCAGTAACTTCGGCATTATAGATTTTTATCAGTTCATTCTCTTCCATCATATCTTCGTATGAAAGGTCGGAACCCATCATAGATTGACGCAGCATGTGACCGGATATTTGAATAGTTCTATCTGAAGCCGGATTATATATCCACAGTTTGTCTTCCAGCTTCAGCATTTTTGTTCCTGCATCCCGTGGTGGTGAAAGATATTCGGAAAAAGATTTGTTTTCACCTTCTGCCCAGGATTTTATTTCCATTGTTCTGCTTCCTCTTCTACCGTGCACTATCATCCGTGAGGTCGAGACTGCATTCCTGGAATACATATTATTATCTACTTTTTGGATGAGTTCATTCCCATCGGGAAATTCAGCAAAAAGGGTAATTGCAATTAATAGTAATACGATTATAAATAGCTTTTTCATGTTTCCAACTCCTTGAATAGTTGTGCTGTATTTCTTCTATAAATTCCAATTCCTGAGATCACAGCTCCTGTTACAGAGGCGATAACACCCGGAATAAAACCGATGAAATAACTTTCTGTAGTTACCTGTGCCCGCATTGTAGCACTCATGATCACTTTTGCATCCCTCATCAGCGAAGAAATATCGATACCATAATATTGGAGGAAATATGAAAACACAAGCCCAATAGCTGTTCCAATAATTGTTGCTGCAATTCCAATTAGAAAAGATTCCAATATTAACGAGCGGTAGATGTGCCCTTTGCTTTCTCCAATTGCAAGTCTCACTCCGATCTCTCCGTAACGCCGGATACCGTTCATAAGACCGGAATTCCATAAAACGAGCGACATTACAAAGATAAAGATAAATATGAACATTCCCATTCTCTCATCCATAGCGCTAAGCAGGAATTCCATCTGTCCTTGTGCCCTCAAGGGAAGCATAATTTCAGAAAATTCATCATCTTCATCACTGTATGTTTTATTGAATATTGCAGAGATCTCAAAAGTTGTATCTTCGTCGTATTTAGGCAGGAAGCCAAGAATTTCACTGGCTGAATCTTCCATATCCAGAAATAAGCGCACATCAGCTATATCTACGATCACAGCTCCGCGATCCATAGCCTGAATTCCAAAACGAACCATACCGCTTACTGTGAAATTATACATTGCCATCGAGCCATACATCGTGCTTCCGATGATCGTTACTTTATCATTAATACTTATGCCAAGTTTTTCTGCGATTTCCTGGCTGACCAATATCTCTCCCTGTTTAGAGGGTAGGTTTCCTTTTGAGAGGGCTTCTTCCAGATTCAGAAGATCTCGTTCATAGGAATCAGTAAAAAGATCGACTCCAAATCCGATCACTTCTCCCTGACTCAATGTTTCTCCCTTTTCATCTGGTAGATCCAGCAAGCCACCGAAATATATTCGCGGCTGCCAATGCATCCGGGGATATTCACTGGTAAGAACTTCAATTTTCTCATTCACATTCATCAATCCCAGGTCGTAAGGTTTTTGATCGATCATTTCATTATAGGCTCTGGTTACTATTTTCACATGTCCTGTTTCGAAACGGGCATTATCCGCGATCATCATTATCTCATAACCATTTATCCAACTGTAAAAAAGAACAGTTAACATCACTCCGGCTGCGATGATCAGAATGGGGAAGAAGCTCCTGGTGCGATCCCGCATGAGTCCTTTTGCTAAGAATTTTAACATATCATACTCCTCACTTTGTCATCTTTCCGCGCAGGGCATCGGTTGGTTTCAATTTTGCTATCTTTCTGGTGGGAAGAAAACTCACGATAGTAACAGTAATCAAAACTAATACAATTGTTCCTACAACCAGTTTCCAACCATAAACCGGATAGAGTGCATCATCCAAACCGCTCAAACCCCATTCTTTAGCATCCATTCCAATTTGCATTCCTACTTTTTCAAAATGTCTCAATAATGGTATTCCATATACAGCACCCATGAGAATTGCCAGTACTGCGTGAAGAACACCTTCCAGCGTGAACAGTTGAATAATTTTCGGGCGTGTCATTCCCATTGCCATCATTGTACCCATTTCTTTGCGACGCCGAAAAATGGAAAGTATCTGTGTATCGAAAATGGCTAACATAGCCAGGAACAACATAAGAAAGTACATTATAGATGAACCAATAGTTTTTGCCTTGATCATGTTTGTAAGATCTATTAGCAGAAAATCCAGATCCTTATATTGCCAACCGGAAAATTCTTTTCTATACGTTTCATCTTTTATTGTGATGATAGTTGCTTCATCTGGTAAACCCACCATTTCCTGCAGAGTTGGTAAAGATATCCAGATCTGATTGCTTTCTACAGTGAGTACAGTAGTAGAAAATACATTAGCAACTTTTATGTCACGGGCATCGTAAGTTCCGTTTTTATCACGCCAGCGCAGAATGATAAAATCTCCTTCGTTAATATTCAGATTTTCTGCAAATACGGAGCCGATAATACAATTGATGTCACCATCAGGATCAGCCAGATATTTTGTTGGAAGTTCAATCAGATTCTGATCTGGATCGATTCCTTTAAGCACAATGTTTCGCATTCTTCCTTCGGGATAGATAGTTGCAGGTGAAAACAAGATTGAAATTGCTTCATCATCAGCTATCAGCTTTTGCAGTTCTTCAGGGATCGCAGCGTGACTGTCTTCCAATGTAAATGGATCGTACGGATCATAATTTTGCTGCCAGTATTGTCCACCTGCAAGATCCCAGTTCTTCATTTCACGGGAAGCATCATCCTGCCAGCCCATAAAGAATCCCTGTAAAGCTATTATAACGAAGTAGGAAAGCGAGAGGATGAAGATGTTTAGCCAGGTACGCAGACCAGCTCCCATAATGTTTTTATATGCTAATTTAAATATCATGATCATCCTCCATTGACTATTTCGTCTTTATCAACTTTCCCATCCAGAAGAGAAATTTTTCTTCTTAAATATTTAATTACTTTAGCATCGTGTGTTGAAAAAATGAAAGTAGTTCCCAACTCTTTGTTGATTTTTTCCATGGTCTTTAATATGTGGTGAGAATTTTCTGCATCTAGGTTAGCGGTTGGTTCATCTGCCAGAACAAGATCGGGTTTCTTCACAATAGCCCTGGCGATTGCCACTCGCTGGCATTCTCCACCTGAAAGCTGAGCAGGACGGGATTTCACTTTGTCGGTAAGACCAACCCACTCGAGTGCATCGAGAACGGCTTTTTTACGTTTTTCTGCAGACATTCCCAACAGAAGAAGCGGGAATTCTACATTTTCAAAAACAGTGTAAACCGGCAGTAGATTATAAGTTTGGAAAATAAAACCAATGTGTTGACTGCGTAACTTCGCGGCCTTTTTGGAAGATAATTTCCGAATAGAATTTCCCATAACATCCACATCTCCTTCACTTTGAGTGTCCAGCGAACCGATGATATTAAGTAGCGTGGTTTTACCTGAACCGCTGGGTCCCACAATGCCGGTAAATTCTCCTTTTTCAAATTCCAGATCGATGTTTTTTAGTGCAGTGAATTTTCCTCTACCGATGGGATAGTGCTTAGTCATTTTTTCGATTTTGATGAGTTCCTTTTTCATTTTGTACCTCACATTATTTTTTCTAAAAACTATATTCAATTATTAATTTTACAGATTTACCATCTGTTGAGATTTGCTCAGGATCGAAATTGCTCACTTCCGGATTCCAGGAAAAGTTCAGGTAGATGCTCAAATAATTATAATTTCTTTGATAAGAAAGAAACCTGGACCAGTTTTCATTTTCCCAATTATAGACTATCATTGCCATGATACTATCAAATAATCCGATGGGATAACTAAATGAGACAGCAGATGATTCTGCTTTATAACTGCTTTCAAAAAGATCTTTTTCCGACTTTGAATAAATAAGATATTCTCCCAGAATATGAATTCCATTTCCAAGCAGGATTGTGTAATCTGCTCCAAGTGTCAGATACTTTTCCCAGTTTGGAGTAAATTCAGTTTCACTGTATTTAGCTGCTACAGCTTCGATCCATAATCCGATCTCAAAATCCCAGCGTGCATCGAAACCGAACCTGTTTTCAAGAGTATTATCAAATTCAAGTTCTCTATGATGAAAGGAAAGAGCAGCATCACAGAATTCAAAAGGATACTGGATCCTTCCACCAAATTCGTAGTTATCATTCTTTGATAGGAATACTTCCAACCCTTTTAGCTCATCTTCTGCGTAGATCCCCCAGAACCAGAGGTTAGCATTATTCAGAAAATAATAGCGGAAAAGGATTGTTAGAACACCCTGAGTTTCTTCCTGCGGGTCACGCGGATCGATAGTATCGAACCATTTGAGAGAGCGAAGAAGCTGAGCAGGACCAAAATTTATCTTCTGTAAACCTACTCGTGCTTCAAACTGACTACCCGAATATCTTACCAAGCCCCGATAAATTTCTGCATCCTTTTCTTCAAAATGAGTAGAATCATTTTTAATGTATTTATAAGATAGATCTGCTATTACTTCGCAGTCTATCTCGAAGTTTTCTTCTTGGATAAAGTTCAATGAAATTGTAGGTTTGTATTGAATTCCAAAATGATATTTCTGGGTACTGGGTTTTTCAAAAAGAGTTACCCGGCTCCAGAAATCGTTTTTCAGATCAAAAACCTCTGCCCGGATTTGAGAACAAAGTAAGATAAATAAACAGAATATTTTAATTTTCATTATATTTTTCCATTATTGCATCGACGATCTCTTCATCAAAGATTTCTATAGAACCTTCCGGTGCACAT
>CBFDCX010000092.1:0-7404 GCA_965603415.1 uncultured bacterium | reverse complement strand
TTTTTAGAAGTTGCTGTCTCTTCAATATTTTTTATAGTGGCAGGAATTATTTCACTTATGCTCTCGAAAGCTTTCTTGCCGGGTCTTTCAGCAATATTAAATATCATCTGTTCTGCCCTGTCCACAATATCATCAACCGCTTCATCGCTGGCATAACATTTCTCGATGATCTTGCCGGAAGTTTCTATAAGCTGTCTGAGTAAGGCACGTTCCAAAACGATATTGGCATGAAATTCAATATTAGCACTGCTCAGAACAACATCGGAAAGTTCGTTGACGAATGCTTCTCCGCCTACAGCTTCCAGTTGTTTGTTCGTCTTAAGTTTATCGATAAGTGTAATAATATCTATTTCAATATTTTCCTCGAAAAGTTCGATCATATTTTCAAAGATCATTTTGTGCGAAGGGCGATAAAAATGGTCTTTATCCAACATCTCGATCGATTTGGCAACAGCAAAGTTATCGAGCATCATTGCCGATAAAACTGCAGCTTCCGCATTAATATCTTTAGGTGCTTCCCTTTGTATTTTTTTAGCCATAATAAAACCTCTTAATTATTATAACGATTGGTATTCTCTCTGCACATTCTGCAGATCGATCCAGGCAAATTTTTTCCAGTTGGGATTACGTAACAGAGCAGAAGGATGATAGGTGACAAATGTACTGATACCCATAAAATCATATTCTGTTCCACGAAAAGCCTTCAGGGGTAAATCGGTTTCCAGAAGTGTAACCGCAGCTACTCTTCCCAATAGAAGTAGTATCTTTGGTTGTATGATTGAGATCTGTTCCTTCAGGTACGGCAGGCAGGTTTGTTTTTCTTCAGGAAGAGGATTCCTGTTATCGGGGGGACGACATTTAACGATATTGGCTATATACACTTCATCTCTACTTAATTTGATAGCCTGCAGCATTTTCGTTAATAGCTGTCCGGCACGACCTACAAAAACTTTTCCTGTTCTATCCTCATCTGCTCCGGGACCTTCTCCTATCAGCATCAGTTTAGCCTGTGGATTACCGTTTCCATAACAAAATTTATTTCTACCTTCCCAGAGAGGACACTTATTACAATTACGATATTTCTCTTCTAAAACAGAAAGAAATTCAGCAGGATCGGTTTCCATTACTGCTTTTTTCTTCTCTTTTTGCGGAAGCTTTTGCCCACTAAAATAAATATCTTGAATCCCTGATAATTTCAAGTATTCAAGATATTGTTTAATTGATTTCTGGAGCAATGTAATATTCTCCGGAATATACTAACGTAATTCTTCGGGAACTTCGTTATCCTCTTCTTCCATCACGTAATCGGGAATTTCGTTGGCTGCAATATGGTCTAGTGCAATCGATGTAAGTTTACCCTTTAAAGATTTCTTTACCGTGAAAGGCAGATTGCTTAATCTTTGTACTTCCAGGTTTGCCAGAAGCAGGAAAAGATAGGTCATATTATTATTTTCAAGAAATTTCTCTACTAACATATCTTCAGTTTTATTTGTCATTTAACCTCCATAAAATATATCTTTTATATTAGTGAATCTTTTAACTTTTTTTTCCTCAACTCGAATGATCTCGATCACATCGCGAACGGCTGTTTCAAAATCATCATTTATAACAAGATAATCGAAATGATCTATTTCTTCCATTTCCTTTCTGGCAGTTTGCAGTCGTGTTTCGATCTCCTCTTGGGAATCTGTTCCCCTGTCAGTAAGTCGCTTTGTAAGAACACTAATATCAGGTGGAATTATAAAGATCGTTACAACCTCGATGTCTTGCTGCAGTATCTGTCTGGCACCTTGAACATCGATGTCCATAATGATATGCTTTCCCTTTTGCAATTTACTATCGATGAATCTGCGGGAAGTACCATACCAGCAGCCGTGCACATCTGCCGATTCAAGCAGATCACCTGCTGCTTGAAGCTCTTTGAATTCACTTTCCGAAATGAAATTGTAATCTATACCATTGCTCTCATTGATACGTGGTTTACGTGTAGTATAAGAGATGGAATAATCTACATCATCACATTCCTCAATTACCCGTTTCAGGATAGCGGATTTACCTCCCGCAGAAGGTGATATCAGTATGATCAGAAAACTTTTTTTACTAAATTTTATCACTTTTGAATTCTTATTCTTCTATCAGTTTTACGTATTCATTTGCTTTCAGCAATGTGTCCAATTCGGTAGGATCGGAGAGCTTGATCTTGACTATCCAACCTTCTTCAAAGGCTGATTTATTAATGGTTTCCGGTGCATCTTCCAATGCTTCGTTTACTTCTATAACTTCTCCGCTTACAGGGGAAATAATGTCTTCAACGGCTTTCACAGCTTCGATGGAACCCAGCGCTTCACCTTTTGTAAGTTCATCACCAACTCCCGGTAATTCCACATAAACAATATCTCCAAGTTCATGTTGGGCATAATCTGTAATGCCCATAATAACAATATCGCCTTCCACATTCAACCACTCATGTGATTCTGTATATAGAAGATGTTCTAACGCCATTTTTCCTCCCTGATAATTAATTTTTAGTGTATGCATTCAACATAAGGTTTATGTGTCAAGTTTTTATACTTATATAGTTTTTTAAAGAATTAATGTTATTTAGTGTATTGATTTTGTAATTTAATATTCGAATTTAAAATTCTTTTCATTGAACAAAATCAAACAGGTATCAACTACTACCTCATCAAATAAAATGCCTTTGTTTTTGAGAATTTCATCCAGAGCATATTCCACTCCCAATGCCGGTCTGTATGGTCTGTGAGAGGCTATAGCTTCCATCACATCTGCTATGCTAATAATCCGTGCTTCCAGAATGATCTCTTTACCTTTTAACTGGTTAGGATAACCTTTACCGTTTAACCTTTCCTGGTGCTGTAACACAATATCGGCTATAGGCCAGGGAAAATCAATACCTTTCAGGATATCATAGCCTGCCTGAGGATGTGTTTTGATCAAATTAAATTCAGCTTCTGTTAAGCGACCGGGTTTGCTTAAAATTTCTGAAGGAACATGAATTTTACCGATATCGTGTACATGGGCAGCAATGCGTATACCATTGATCTGCTCTGTGGACAAACCCATTTCTTCTGCAATTGCACAGGCCAGGCTGGAAACTCTTTTCTGATGTCCAGCAGTATAAGGGTCTCGTATTTCCACAGCCGAAATAAGCCCATTAACAGTATCTTCCAAAAGCTTCTGCAGTTTTTCATAACTTCGTTTTAATTCTGTAATATCTGTGGCAACTCCCAACACTACATCAGGTTTATCGGGTGAATCCAGAGGTACTTTGGTAGTTTGAAACCACCTGATATTACCGTCTTTCATAGTATAAGATTCTTCAGGAATAAATATTGTTTGTTTTGTACGGATCACTTTTATATCATCTTTATCGAATTTATCGCTTTCTAATTTACCTGCTTCATTATCTTGCACAAAATCTCTATCCGATCTTCCGATCATCTTTTTGGGAGTAGTACTATAAATATCTGCGAGGGCTTTGTTTACCATAACATATTTACCTTCTTTATCTTTTACGAAAATATAATTCGGAACTGTATCGATGACACGCCACAAGAAATTACGTGTCTCCTTAAGGGTATTTTCCATCTCGGATTTGTAGAAAGCCATCTCAATGGTAGCTCGCAGTTCTCGATCTTCAAACGGCTTAATAAGGTAACCATAAGGTGAAGAAAGAACAGCTTTTTTTAGAATATTTTCATTGGAATAAGCTGTTAAAAAAATTATGGGGGTCAAAAGTTCATTATAGATTATTTCTGCAGCTTCCACACCATCCATTTCTCCATCCAGAACGATATCCATCAAAATCAGATCGGGTTTCTTTTTCCGGGCAATTTCGATAGCTTTTTCACCAGATGCTACAACACCGCAGATATCATAATTAAAGTTAGTTAAAGTGTGTTTGATATCTACTGCAATGATATTTTCATCTTCCACTATCAAGATCGATTTTGCCTTCATTCAAAACCCCTGTTACCAAATAAAACTATTATAGAATAAAATATTTTTCATTCCAAACTATGCAAGACATTTTGTTATTTAAATGAGCAAAAAATATAATGAAGTTAAGATTACCTCCTATTTTCTGTTTTGAAAACGACGTGATAAATGATCTGTTTAGTATTTTTTTTTATTAAAGCCTGAAATGAATTTGTTGGATTAAATTTAAAAAAATTGACAAATATTGAACTGAAAGTGTTTTGTCTCCAAGTGATTAAGTGTAAAGTACTTCTATTTTTTCTACCCATTTATTATAGGGAATGATTAATAGTCGTGTTTAGTCTAATTCACATGGGATTTATCCCAAAAAAAACTAGGAGCAAAAGTATGTTAGAAGGTACCGTTAAGTGGTTTAATGAACAAAAAGGGTTTGGATTTATATCCGCAACCGATGGAAATGATTATTTTGTTCATCATTCAAGTATTTTGGGTGAAGGCTTTAAATCACTTCCCGAAGGTGCAAAAGTACAGTTTGAAATTGAAGAAACCGAAAAGGGCAAAAGAGCCGTTAAAGTTTCTCTAGTATAAACCGTATTAGTACATCTTAAAAAAGCTCGATGAAGATCGAGCTTTTTTTTTATCTACCCTACGATTGAACCTTCCCGTAAGTTTTAAGTTCTATTTTCTTAAATGTAATTTTAAACGAGGTTCCTTTTACTTTTTCCAATTTAAGTGTACCATCGAGTTGTTTAGTTAATGAACTTACCAGCAGCAATCCCAATGTCGAAGAATTTTCCAGATCAATTTTTCCTGATATTCCTATTCCATTATCTTTCACATATAATGTATTAACCTTGTTGTTATAGTTAAAACTTATGCTGATCTCACCCTTTCTTCCTTCTGGAAAAGCATATTTGAGGGAATTGCTGACTAGCTCATTAATAATAAGACCACAGGGAATTGCTGTGTTAATATCCATCAAAACATCTTTAATATTGATTTTAATCTTAATAAGATTTGAACTGGTTCCATAAGAAACAAAAATTTGTGTAGTCAATTTTCTTACATATTCTGCAAAATCAATATTGGCCAGGTCTTTGGAACGATAAAGAGCATCGTGGATGAGTGCCATTGTTTTTACACGATCCCGACTGTTTTGGAAAAGCTCCAATGCTCTTTTATCTTTGATGTGTGCAGATTGCAATTTGAGCAAGCTGGAAACTATCTGCATATTATTCTTTACGCGATGATGAATTTCCTGGAGTAGGATTTCTTTTTCTTCCAAATCTCTTTTAATTTGTTCTTCTGCTCTTTTCTTATTAATAGCAAGAGCTATCTCATCCGAAACAAAAGAGAGAATTTCCATATCTTTTTCGGTGTAGAGATTGGGATCATCATAGCTTTGAACTGCAATTACACCAATTACATGGTTTTCAATTTTCAGTGGAACACCAAGCCAGATCTCAGAGGAAGCGCCTACTGTTTCAATTAATCCTTTTTTAATTAATTTTCTTTCTACACCCTTGGTAGCAAGAAGAGGTTTTCCGGTTTTAATGACATATTTTGTAATAGTTTTACCAGCAGGAAATGTTTCAAATTCATCCTTTTCATCAACATCAAAAGGAAGAGAGATCATATCAGTTTTTTCATCGTATAAAGCAACATAGAAATTGGTTGTATCAATTATATCTCCCAGAAATTCTCTTATCTTGCTGTAAAGATCTGGCATATTATCCGTTGTATTCAGAGCACTGGAAATATTAAGTAATGTTTTTTGGATATCCTCTGCTTTCTTGCGCTCGGTAATGTCTGTATCCGCACCACGATATCCCAGGAGTTTTCCATCCTCGTCCAACATGGGCCCACCACTCGTTTCCAGGATGACTGCGTGACCGTCTTTGTGGATGTTTGTGTTTATGAATCTGGTGAGCGATTCTTTCTTATTGAATACATTGAACGCTCCCTTTTTCAGCTCATTTTTCTCATCAGGTCGGAAAAAATCAAAAAAATGTTTCTTGCCCACGATCTCTTCTGATCTGTAGCCAAGTATCTTTTCTAAGACCGGGCTCGAGTAAGTGTACATGCCTTCGGCATCGAGCTCCCATATCCATTCACCAGCGCTATCGGCCACCTGCTTGAACCGTTCCTCGCTCGCCCTTAACGCCTTCTCGGCCTGCTTGCGTTCGGTGATGTTCGTAATAACACCATCATAATAAATCACTTCTCCTTTACCATCCTTTATTGCCACGGTCGACACTGAACCGAAGAAGAGGGTTCCGTCCTTTTTCTTCAATAGCAATTCCTCGTCTTTTACAAATCCATCCTTTAACATTCTATCATTAAACTTTTTCCTGTCTTCTGGATTTTGATATAAATCAGTCACATTTATTCCAAGGAATTCCTTTCTGTTCTTATAGCCAAACATCTTAATTATCGCAGGATTCACCTCGATGAATTTCCCTTTAGGTCCTGCAGTATTTCTGTACACCCCGATATTGACATTGTCAATTAGAGTTCTGTATTTCTCTTCGCTCTCCTGCAGCGCCTTCTCCGCCTGTATGCGGTTGGTGATGTCAACAGCATATACTTGAATACCTATGACTTTCTCACCCTTTCTCAGTAATGAGTTTTGAATCCTGATCCAGCGTCTCTTCCCATCTTTCCTGATTATCTGGAGTAAATAAGGTTCAACTTCAATACCAACTACAAGTTTTTCAAAGTATTCATCTAATCTAGACAGGTCTTCGGGATTTAATGTCATAAGCTTTTTAAAGGGCTTTCCAATTATCTCCTTCCTGTGATACCCTGTTAGCTTTTCAGTAGACTCGTTACAGGAGACTACTACACCTGAATTATCTACGACTGTTACTGCTGCTGGGGCTTCCTCGAATAGGGTGCGGAATTTACTTTCACTCTCCTGCAAAGCCTTCTCAACCTGCTTACGCTCGGTGATGTCTCTCATTATTCCCTGTAATCCTACAATTTCCCCACTTTGATAAATTGGAACGGCATTGATCTCCATCGGAATAATTCGTCCTAATTTGTGTTTTTGATTTATTTCAAAATTCTTGATTTGCTTACCGGCTAATAACATATTAATAGCCTTTATCGTCTTGGAGACTTCTCCTACTGGAGTGGTAGTTTTCAGATGCTTTCCGATCAACTCTTCAGGCTTGTAACCATACAGATCTTCTACCTTGGGGCTAATATAATCAATGCGACCGGTTTTAGTTAATCGGAATACCAAATCGGCTGATGTTTCTACAAAGTTTCTGAACTTCTCTTCCGATTCCTGCAGCGCCTCCTCTGCTTTCTTGCGCTCGGTGATGTCAGATGTGACCTCGATTCCACCTACGATATCGCCTTTCTCATCTCGTATTGGATAACCCCGTATGAACCATATTCTTCCGTCTGGAGTTGACTTTTTTATTTCCTGTGGCTTTT
>CBFDCX010000091.1:0-7472 GCA_965603415.1 uncultured bacterium | reverse complement strand
TTCCAAGTGCAACACAAAATGAAATCGATGCTAACGATGCTCAAACACTTATCAACAACGGATGTTTCTTAGTTAGTGAAGGTGCGAACATGCCCTCAACACCGGAAGCAATTGAAATTTACTTGAAGAATAAAATTCTTTATGGACCGGGAAAAGCTGCTAATGCTGGTGGAGTTGCTACAAGCGGTCTGGAAATGTCTCAAAACAGTCTTCGTCTTAGTTGGACAAGAGAAGAAGTTGATGAAAAACTTCATAATATCATGATCGCAATTCATGAACAATGTGTTCAGTATGGTAAAGAAGGAGATTTCATCAATTACGTTAAAGGTGCCAACATTGCCGGATTTATCAAGGTAGCAGATACAATGATCGATCATGGTGTTGTTTAATAAATTAAATATCAATAAAATGAACGGCTGCTGACGGGCAGCCGTTTTTTTTATAAATATTAAGAAAAAATCTTTACTAATAATCCTGTTTTCGTAATTGTGCTTCTATTCCAATTTTGGAGGATGAGATATGAATCAATATATTGCAGATTCGGCAAAGGTTGGCAAAGATACAAAGATCGGCTATAATTGCGTGATCCTGGACGATGTTCAGATCGGGAAAGAGTGCCTGATAGGGCATAATGTGATCATCCACAAAGGTTCATCTATCGGTGATGGAGTACGCATTGACGATAATACGATAGTTGGTAAAAAACCACTCAGTTCACCACGCAGCATCTTTAAGGTCGATTCAAACCTGAAGCCGACCCGGATAGGAAAACAGTGCCAGATCGGGGCAAACGTAGTGATTTATATACAAGCAAAGATTGGAAACAATTGCCTGATAGCAGACCTGGCAACTATTCGTGAAAATGTGGAAATTGGTAACCTTAACATAATTGGTCGAAACGTGACGATAGAGAATTACGTTACGATAGGGGATAGATGCAAATTTGAAACTAACTGTTATATAACTGCTTATTCAAAGATTGGAGATTACTGTTTTGTGGCTCCTGCTGTAGCTACCAGCAACGATAATTATATGGGTCGCAATAAAGAACGATTCAAGAATTTTAAAGGAGTTACCATTAAAACAGGCGGTAGAATTGGAGTGAATGCTACTATCCTGCCCGGAATAACAATTCATGAAGATGGGATGGTAGCTGGCGGCAGTGTACTTACGCGTGATATTCCACCCGAAGAAGTGTGGGTAGGAAGTCCAGCTACAAGCTATAAAAAAGTTCCTGATAAGCAGCTTCTTAAAAACAACTTGGATAAACCGCAAAAGGAGAAAGAATAATTGAAAGCTTTGATAATAATTCCCACTTATAATGAAGCAGATAATGTTTCTGCAATCATTGATGAAGTTCTAAAGCAAGACAAAAACCTCGAAGTGCTGATAGTGGATGATAACTCACCTGATGGAACTTCGGAGATAGTGGAAAAGAAACAGAAAAAAAATAATAAAATACACCTTTTGAAACGTGCAGGGAAAATGGGGCTTGGTTCGGCTTATGTAGCCGGTTTCAAATATGCCCTGGAGCATAGCTTTGATTACATTTTCGAAATGGATGCAGATTTCTCACACGATCCGGCGGTCATTCCTGATATGTTGAAAGAGATCAAAGAGAACGACCTGATTATCGGTTCAAGATATCTGGGTGGTATAAATGTGGTGAACTGGCCTTTGCAAAGATTGATGCTCAGCTTCTTTGCAGCGCATTATGTACGCTTTATCACGGGAATGCCTATTAACGATCCAACCGGTGGATTTAAATGTTTCCGCCGGAACGTACTTGAAACCATAGACCTGGATAAGATACTATCAGATGGTTATTCCTTTCAGATAGAGATGAACTTTCGTACATGGCGAAAAAAATTCAAAATAAAAGAGATTCCTATAGTATTTACAGATCGACGCAGCGGACAATCTAAAATGTCCAAAAAAATTGTGAGGGAAGCGATTTTTGTGGTATGGAAACTGCAATTTCTACACCTGAAAAGGAAAATATGAAAATAGTTAAAAAGCTTAAGATCGAAAAATTGGTCTACAAAGGTTACGGGCTGGGGTTTAACGATTCCAACCCGATTTTTGTGCCTTATTCTGTTCCAGGTGATGTTGCAGATATTGAAATAGAATATCAGAAAAAAGACGTATTTTTTGGAAAGATCAAAGACCTTATAGAACGCTCACCCTACAGAACAGAACCGGATTGCGAAGTTTTTGGCAAATGCGGTGGATGCGATTGGCTGAACATTTCCTATGAAAAACAACTGGAATATAAGCAACTGATAATTAATGAAATATTCAGGAATATTTCAACAGGTCAGCTCAAGAAGATTACAGCATCTCCACAGAAGAAATATTACCGGAATAAGAGCTTTTTCCCGATCTCGGAAATTCAGCCACAACCGGTGATCGGCATGTTTGAAAGAAAATCTCATACAGTAATAAAACACCAGCATTGCAGGCTCTATCCACCCATCTTTGCAAAGATCATCGAGAAATTTTTGAGTTACATGAAAGCAGCAAATGTTCAGGTTTATAATGAACGAACCGGCAAAGGAACAGCAAGGCATTTGGGTATTCGTTATTCAAAAAATACAGGTGATATCCTGGTGGTTCTGGTTACAAAAAGCAGGAAACTACCGTTTTCCAAACAGCTTGTTCGCACGCTGACTGAAGAATTTCCTGAGATAGTTGGAATTGTGCAAAACATTAATCCAAAGAAAACTAACACGATCCTTGGAAATGAGAACAAACTTCTCTTTGGTCGTGATCACATCTTTGAAAAGATCGGGAAGAATAAGTATAAATTACATAGCAGTTCGTTTTTCCAGGTAAACTCCGGTATTGCAGAGCAGATGTACGATTTTGTCAGATCGAATATTGGCAGTAACAATGAGATCATCGATGCTTACTGCGGTGTGGGTTCTATCGGGATATTGGTAGCAGATAAAGCTGCTGAAGTGGTTGGGATAGAGAACAACAAGTTTGCTGTGCAGGATGCAGTTGTGAACACTAAATTAAACAAAGTGGAAAACTGCTATTTCATTACAGGTGAAGTAGAGCAGGAACTTCCCATTCTTTGCCGGAAAGAGAAATTTGACACCATCATTTTTGACCCGCCCCGTAAGGGATTGGATGAACATTTGATAAAATCTCTTCCGGATAATATAAGAAAAATAATCTATATCAGCTGCAACCCCACAACCCAGGCAAGAGATGCAAAATTGCTTTTGGAGAAAGGTTTCAAGATAACCTTAATGCAGCCTTTTGATATGTTCCCGCATACTTACCACATCGAAAATGTTCTGGTTCTGGAGCGAAAATGAAAAGATTGATCCCGGTCCTGCTTCTTGCTGTTCTTCTGTTTTCATGCGATGTATCATCTCCCAAAGATGCTGATAAGGCTGAGATCAGAGATATTCTGGATTCAATAAGAGATTCATTCAACCAGTTTGATCTGCCTGGAATTATGCAGCATTATCATCCTGATTTTTGGCATAATACAAATAATTACGCCTTTGAAAAGATCGTTTGGCAGGAACGGTTAGCTCAATACTATCTGATCGATTTCTCAGAAATTACAATTGATACACAAGGTGATTTTGCAACTGCAAATTTCATAATGACTTTATATGATGAAAGTGGAAGCGTTGTATCACAGGAACCGGACGATAACGGTGATATTTCCTATTTTTACATGGAATTGGGTAGTTGGAAGATCTGTGGGAATGAGTTTTCTGCTCCGTAGTTATATACCAAGTTCTTGTTACAAAGCCCAACTACATTCTCGTTCCCAAAGCCCTCTTTGGGAACGTTATATAGAGTGTAGCTTTAGAGTCATAAATCAACCAGTTTACCTGCCTTAGGCATGGCTTGGTCATTCTCTCGACCTGCTTCTTGCAGCATATTTACTACTCGACTTAGCATGTCGAATTACTAAACAATTTGACATACAAAAACAAAATCACTTTCTTGTTTTGTTGTTTAAAGTGTTATCAAAATTCATCTTGCCAGGGAGAAATTGATATGTAAACAAACCAAATCAGGAGGAGTTATATTGAGTCTTACTAAATCCCGACTTTCGGGAAAAACCTTGTTTTTTGTTTTTATCTTTATTCTTTTTAGTACGTTTATCTTTGCGCAAACCACCATCCCTGGAGGCAATGTCTCTGGTACCTGGACGGCAACCAATTCTCCCTATTTGGTTCATGGGGATATTACTATTCATGCCGATTCAACTTTAACTATCGAACCTGCAGTGGAGGTGGAATTCCAGGGTATTTACAACCTGACCGTGAACGGTTACCTGGAAGCGGTCGGCACGGAAGCCGATTCCATCCACTTCTTCCCGGCAGATACCAGCGCAGGTTGGAATGGTATCAATTTTTCCAGTGCGCCAGACAGCAGTCACATGTACTACTGCACAGTCCAATATGCCTTCTGGGACGGAGGGATGGCTGGCGGGATTGACTGTAACGGCTCCAATCCGGTGATATCTCACTGTACCATCAGCCATTGTGAGGGAATTTGGGGCGGCGGTATCCGCTGTTTTAATTCCAATGCTGAACTCTCGTACTGCACGATCACCGGAAATCAAAGTATTTTGGAAGGCGGCAGCCCGTTGCTTTCACACTGCACCATCAGCGATAATTCAGCACCTGACGGCGGTGGAATTTGCGGGCACAGTTGCAGCAGCCTTATCTTCCTTGACTGCTTAATAAGCGGTAATACAGCAACCGGGTCAACCGGAAGGGGCGGCGGTATTTACATCACCAGTTTGACGTCGTCATTGACCGGCTGCGTGATCAGCGATAATTATGCGGCACATGGCGCTGGAATATATTTCGTAAATTCCCCAGCAATTTTAACAAGTTGTGCCTTCTTGAATAATGAGGCAGGGGATTGGGATACCGGTGGGGCGGTTCACTGTCATAATAATACTTACGATTTTTCTTACTGTACATTCAGCGGTGGTTTTGGCAGTTTGGCTGGCGCCATTTACCTTAATAGCCTATGCCACTGTTGATCATTGTACATTCAACGATTTATATTCAGCCGGTTATGCGTCAGACATCTGGGTAGAAACGGGAAGCGCCTCTGTTTCCAACTGCATTCACAGTAACATAGGAACCTGGTCCTCCTATGCTCTCTACGGTGTAGGAGAGGTGACCTACTCAGATTTCTACGGAGATTGTAATAGTATCAGCGGAGGACCTGCCGGTTTCGGTGAACTCACCACCGTGAACACCAACGGCGATTCCTGCGATGTATACAGCAACATTTTCCTGGATCCGCTGTTTGTGGGTAGTGACGATTTCCATTTGACCGAGTATTCCCCCTGCATCGATGCTGGAGATCCTGCTTCACCATTAGACCCTGACGGCACAATAGCTGATATGGGAGCTTACTATTTTCATCAGACAACAGCACTTGATCCACCTCAAAATGTACCAGTTGAAATTATCGGTACAGATGTTCATCTCAGTTGGGATGCAGTTGTCGGTGCTACTTCTTATAAGGTTTATTTTTCTGATGATCCATACACTGGTTTTGTAGAAGATACATCAGGTTAATTTGCTGGAGAAAGTTGGAGTACGTCAGTAATAAATGAAAAAAGATTTTATTACATTAAAGCGTTTAATTAATCAAAAAAACTGCAGAAATTTATAACAATATCGGAAATAGAACTGACAAAAAAAATTAAGTACTAAAATTTTAAGAATAATCAAAGGAGATTTAAAAATTTAATATTCATGTAGCATAAGTATTAATCAATATTGACAGTATTAATAATAAAACAAAATATTTTTTTAATTTAAAAAAATACTTTAATAAACACTCAATATATTTAAGAAGTAAAAAATTTTTGTTGACAAGGAAATTTATGATTTACTTTTATGTGAAGTTAAATAATTAGCTTTAAGATATGATGAGGAAATGTAATGAAACAAACTAAAAGTCTTATTCAATTCAAGTTAGTTAAATTATGAGAAAAAAACAAAGGAGTATTTTATGAGAAAGAGTAGAAGTCCTTAAATTATTTTTTTTGAAAAATTGATTAATCTCCATTTATCTTAGAAATCTTTTTAAAATTCTAAGGGTAGAAAATTGGTTTTTCGGTAAACTAAAAATATCGAAAGCTCATTATTTACAAATTAAGTGATGAGAAAAAAAATTAATATGTACATTTTTGTAGTTTACATATTTTAATCAAATTTAACCAAAATTAAGAAAGGAGAAAAATTATGAAAAAGATTATTTACATTTCGATTTTCATAATGCTACTTGGATTGAGTTCAAATGCCTATGCTCAAATGAGAAGCAATGTAACAAATATTTTAACAGAAGATAACAATTTAGATGGCTGGATTGATGCATTCGATGTTTATATCACTAATTCAATCGATGATTATCCAGGAGGAGATACTGATTGGACCGTTCTTAATGCTGCTGGAATTAATACTGATTTTATTGTAGGAGGTTCTTATGCTTTAACGATCGATTCACTGAATACAGGTGAATTTATAGGGGATGATATTTTCAGGTGTCATATTAGCATGCCGAGTAATGTTGGGACAGGTTTTATCGGGGATATAACTTTGCAATATATTAGCAATCCATCACGAAGAATCTGGGATATATATGATACCTATTTAGAAACGTTTACACCCCAACCTGTTTTTGATGGTGCTTCACCGTTACTTTATGAATTAAATACTTTTGATGAAAGGGGTAGAGATGATTATGTTGATAAGATCAAAGTCTATTTTACAGAATCTTTAAACCCAGCTTGGTTCCCGCATGGATCTTATCCCCCAGGTACGATATTTCACTTTACGGATGATATATTTGTAGATGCTATCTTAGAACATGCCGGCTTTGAAACTACTATCTTTCCGAATGATACATATGTGATGGATATAACTAATGCAACTACACTAAATAATGGTAATTCCACAATAGGTTATGTACCTATGCTCCCTCGGTTGAATTTTACAAATACGATGGCTGCTTGTCCGTGGGCACTTCGCGATCTATTTTCCAATCTCGCTGTTTATGGTGGAGGACCATACATAACTGAAGCAATAACTAAAGAAGTCGGTGCTGATACTTATATTGATGTTACTTTTTCAAGTTCAATAGATGATTTAACTGTCGACTTCAGTGATTTCGAAGTAGTTTTAGATGGTGTAGGTCAGACAATATTATCTATAGCGGTAGCAGGTCCAGTTCTCACTTTGGAAGTTGCTAATATTCCTCCTTTTCTGTCTGGAATTAATAGACTCAGATTAACATCTACTTATTGTATAGCAGATATTCTGGGTGATGAGAATATTGTAATTACCTGGGTCAATATAAAAGATGGTATATCTCCCAGTGTTTTAAGTTTAATGCCATCAGATTTTTTAATTACAGATGTAGATGTTGGAACTGATTTTACCTTAACAATAGATTACAATGAAGATATGGAT
>CBFDCX010000090.1:0-7488 GCA_965603415.1 uncultured bacterium | reverse complement strand
CTTTCATCATAGAATTCTCGTAATTCTTTACAAGGGAGATAGAAACTGATCTCAGAGATTGAATTATCCGGGTGATATTTCATACGGGTCATCTGGTAAGTAGCAGTATCGCCAACAATCAGGTTGTATGCTTTAAAGGATTTCTGCTCAGTTACATTCCCGGAATCGTCATATTTATAGCGTTCCAGGGCAATTCCATTCAAATCTTTCATATTGCCCATAACATCGGATTTACAGAACTCCACCACATTATTATTTTCATCATAATTCCATTTATAAGAGGCGATTCCATTTTTCGTATCATTTACCGGTTCACCAAATTTCAAATGTTCTACAAGTTCCAGATTTCCTTTCCTGCTATAAATGAATCGCCAGCAGCTTTCAAATTGATCTATTGACTTGGAATTTAATGAATTTTGTCCTGAAATTGTAAAAAGCCCATCCAACTGTATGGTTTGATAATATTTTTTCTGGCTAAGATCGTTATTTTTGAAAGTGCATGAGAACAGAATAACCAGGCAGAAAAATAGTGTTATTTTACCAGTTTTCATAAAGGAAAAAGGGTGGCAGAAGCCACCCTGTATAAAAATTAATATGAGCCTAAAATAGTTGTAGCATTTGCCCCTTTAGCTACCAGGGTACTCGTCCAAATTGCATTACCTTGATCGACTATCTGGTATTTTACAACACCGCCGGGGACTTTATTTGAAAGCCACCATTCCACATTGCCCTGTCCATATGTAGCCAGGAATTTTACGTGACCGCAATTAAAAGCACCAGCTTTGGTTTCAATATTTTCCTGCCCGATAGTGGCACCCTCGATGCTCTCCTGTGTAGCTTCTCTGGGTGGATAATAGATCTGTTCACCGGAGACCGGGATTTCTCCTTCGTTGCCATCAGTATCTTTGGCACGCAATCGAAGCAGATTCCCACTAGATGAGATAAGTGATTCGTAGATCCAGGTATCTTCACCATCGATCCAGGATACTCGCCACCAATGGTTGCCTTTTTCGTCTGTTTTCAAGTATGCTTTCTCGATTGCTATCATGTTGTCATTTCCAGTATTGATCTCAAATTTAGTCCATTCACCCGGTTCATAACCAACTTGACCCAACCACAAACCCCCGATAGTAAAACTGTATGTAAAAGCAATCTGTGCTTGCATAGCCATAAAGCTACCCCAGTTTGCAGAGCGTGGTGGAGGTAATTTTTCCTTGGGAGCCATTTTTCTATAAGCTTCCTGTTCTGCATGTTCTCCGGCAGCTCTTCCAATTCCACGACCGATACCCCTGGATATGGGATCAGAAAAACCGATACATCCGCTGGAGATAATGATAATAATTGAAATTAAACCACAAAAAATTAACTTACTTTTCTTCATTGACCTTCCTCCTTAATATAATTTATAATGCGCAACGAATAAAAAGATAGAATCTTTATTTGTCAATTTTTTTGGAATGTGTAAATTGAAGATGCAGCTCTTCCCTTTCTTTTAGAACTTCCGAAATGGTGTATAATGAACCGGCAATGATAATAATATCTTCTTTATCAGCTTCCGATATAGCCTTTTTTGCAGCTTCTACAACATCCATTACAATCTCGAAATTAGTATGATGTTTCTTCACAATATCCAGTTGATCTTCAATTTCTGCTGCCCGTGTAGATTTGTTTTTGGAAATGAAAATTTTATAACTCACACTACATACATCTCTGATTATTCGTTCCAGGTTTTTATCACGTAAGATAGCCAAAACAAAAAATATCTTTTTATCTGGAAAAAGAACTTCCAGATTGTTTCTCAAAACTTTCATTCCTTCTTCATTGTGGGCTCCATCGATGATCACGGTTGGATTTCTGGATATTATCTGCATGCGTCCTGGCCAGTTTATAGTAGTAAGAGCATTTCGTATTTTTGTTTCATCAAAAGGTTTTCCTGTCTTTTGCAGGAAAAGAGAGAAAGTTTTGATGGCTATAGCGGCATTATAAGGTTGATGTTTACCGAGGAGATTGATCGTGAGATCGGGTAATTCGATCTGCTGGTCATGATAATTAAAAGTGCTTCCATTTTCGTCGATGTGGATATCGGATATATCAAAATCTTTTCCAAATTCACAAACCGGAGCATTCTTTTCCCCGGCTATTTTTTTTATGACTTCTACAGCAGCTCTATCCATTTTACCCAGCACTACAGGAGTGTTCTCTTTTATGATCCCTGCTTTTTCATAAGCTATTTTCTCGATTGTATCACCCAGGCTTTTTGTATGATCTAATGAGATAGTTGTGATTATTGAAACAGTTGCAGCAAAAGGATTTGTACCGTCCAACCTGCCACCCAGCCCAACTTCGAAAATAGCGTTCTCTACATTATTTACATGAAAATAGTAAAAAGCCATGGCAGTTGTGATCTCAAAGAAAGAAGCTTCATATTTTTCGAAAACCGGTTCCCATTTTTTATAAGAATCTATAAGTTTCTCTAAAGTAATATTTTTCCCATTAATACGAATACGTTCACGGTAATCTACCAGATGAGGAGAGGTATTCAAACCCGTTTTAAAATTATATTTAAGAGACATAGCTTCGCACATGGCAGCAGTGGAGCCCTTGCCGTTTGTTCCTGCTATATGAATTCCCATAAGTGCTAAGTTCGGGTAATTCATTTCCTTCAGGATGTTATTTATTCTGTCCAATCCTAATTTTACATTACCTGAATGACGCTGATAGATATAGTCTAAAAATTCCTGATATTTCATAAGGCTATTAAAAAAACCTTCAAGCGAACTTGAAGGTTTTATTTAAAGGATTTATTCTTATTCCAATATACTTTCCGGAAGTTTGTGATCCGGGAATTTTTCTTCATGCGGGCATCTCACAATTATCTCACCAGTATTGAAATCTCCATGCATGAAATACTTGTCGCCAACTCCATTTTCCGGGCATTCGAAGGTCTTCTTGAGATAGTTCATTCTCATCAGATCCTGAGCTGTACCGGTAAAATTTTCTTCCCTTTCCATCATGTATCTTTCAATGGCTTCATATATAGTTTTCATATTTCTGATGCATTCTTCGGCTTTCTGTTTTTTATTAACATTATAAGTTTGTGGCAAAATCAATATGAAAAGAAGAACTATGAGAGCTACTAAACTAATTATTTTATATGCATTGATTTTCTTCATTGTGTCTCCTTATTTTTTTTGGATAAGACTTGTTTAACAGTTTTTTCGTCAAGTTTTTTGTTTTGAACAAATTTGTAACTATTTCTACTTGACCAATTTATTAATTGGGATATTAAATGACACAAAAAAATGGAGGGCAAAATGGCTAAAAAAGTTCTTGTTGCCACAGTAAAACCTTTTGCAAAGAAGGCAGTAAAAGATATTGAAAACATTTGTAAAGAAAGTGGATATGAATTCATTCTTATTGAGAAATATCCCGAGCAGAATGATCTGGTAGCTGCTGTAAAAGACGTGGATGCTTTAATCGTGAGAAGCGACAAAGTTACCCGTGAGGTCATTGAGAATGCAGATAACCTGAAGATTGTAGTTCGTGCCGGTGCAGGATACGACAATCTTGATTGCGAAGCAGCTACTGAAAAAGGTATAGTTTGCATGAACACTCCAGGACAAAATTCCAATGCTGTTGCAGAGCTGGCTTTTGGAATGATGGTTTACATGGCGCGAGGCCAATTTAATGGTAAGCCGGGTACTGAACTAAAAGGAAAATCTCTTGGGATTCACGCTTATGGAAATGTTGGAGTTAATGTAGCCCGAATTGCTAAAGGTTTCGGTATGAAAGTACTGGCATTTGATCCTTATGTGGATAAAGAAAAAATGAAAACTGATGGAATTATTTCTGTTGATTCGATTGAAGAACTGTATAATATTTGTGATTACATTTCATTGCATCTTCCTTCAATCCCGGAAACAAAAAATTATGTTAACGATAAACTGCTCAGCATTATGAAACCAGGTGCAACGGTTATAAATACTGCACGTAAAGAAGTTGTATGTGAAGACAGCATCCTGATAGTTTTAGCTGAAAGAAGTGATCTGAAATATGCTTCCGATATAGCTCCCGAAAAGAAAGAAGAAATGTTGGAAAAACTCGGTGATCGTGTTTATTTCACACCTAAAAAGATGGGTGCACAAACCCTGGAAGCAAACATTAATGCAGGAGTTGCAGCTATTAATCAGATAATTGATTATTTCGAAAAAGGCGATACAACATTTCAGGTAAATAAATAAAATTCAAAACTCGCTAACCAACGGGTTTTTTGACATAACATCATTACATATCCTTTATTCTGATGTAAAGAATAAAGGTCATTATGGCAATGTGTTTTTTATGTAGCATGCAATAACAAATTTCCTTATCTACTTTAATAACAGATAGTTAGATACAATAGAACATCATTATTTATGTTTTGGTCTAATAATTGCTAAAATTATTATAAATACTATAAGTAAAGAATGTAGAAAGTTAAAGGAGAAATGGAGGAGATCATGAAAAATTTTAAACTGATTTTAGTGATCCTGATCATACTAACAATTGTACAACTTTCGGCACAAAATAGGATTGATCCGGTTATTGATGTTACACCAACATCATTCACTGCCACACTGGAAATGAACCAGACCGATTCGCAGCAAATGTTCATCTCCAATATTGGTGATCCGGGTTCTACACTTACGTATTCACTTTCACATGGATTCACCGATGGCATGGATAATATCACCGGATCCTATATCATTTGTATTCCAAATACCTTTACTGCAGGACAAACTACTACCTGGAATTTGACAGTCTACAATGCCAGCACCGATGTAGAATGGCTGACCGATATTTATGTAGATTTTCCAGCGGGTGTAACTGTAAATTCAGGTACAGATTTCACAGGTGGACACTCTGATCTTGTTTTTGATGGAACAACCGGAAATGGTGCTTATCTTCATTGGTATGACAACAATGGCGGTTTTGGAAACATCTGGGGAGGTGAAACTGCATCAGCTACTGTAAATATAACTATTAATCCATCATTTGTTGGAGATGTTACTCTCTACTATCAAATCGTGGGTGATCAATGGGGAAGTGCACCTCATACTGTGAATGGATCAACCACCTTAACGCAGCAATTTACAGAAACATGGCTTTCCTATAACCAGAATTCCGGTTCTTGCAACCAGGGAGAAACAGATATAATCGATATTGCATTTGATTCCTCTGGACTTACAGCCGGAATATATACAGCAGACATCCTGATAACAAATAACGGCGGCGGACCTGTTATAATTCCCTGCACATTGAATGTGATATTCCCGCCGGATATCGATGTTGATCCTGCCTCATTTACAGAGAATCTGGACACAGGAGACACTTCTACTCAAACACTTACGATTTCAAATTACGGTGGGGAAAATCTTTTCGTTTCTCTCAGTATCGAAGAAACAACAGATGGACTTCCTTTATATATAAAACCATCCAATGATGCAACCGCTGATGGAACAAGCCATAGATCGGGACCTGTTCAGCCAAATGTTATCAGACCGGATGGTTATCCCAACGCCTTCCAGGAAATGATGAGCCAGTTAGGTCAGCGCGCTGTCTTCTTTGCAGATGATATGGAATCCGGAGTTAATGGCTGGATTACACAGCTATATACAGGAACCACCGATGACCTGTGGCATCAAACCAATATAAATTACAATAGTGAAACCACAAGTTGGTGGTGCGGCATTGAAGGACAGAATGATTATTCTACAGGTAACAGGATAAATACAGCAATAATATCACCTGCAATCGATCTGACCGGAGTAACTGAGAACACATATTTATATTTTTATGAAAATTATGAAACCGAAGTAGGTTATGATAAATGTATGGTAGATATTTTAATAAACAGCGGAACTTCATGGATTCCTTTACGGGGAAATTATAGCACAGCACCAAGTGGTTCGAGTGGGGGTTGGATATTAACAACTCTGAATCTTACATCTTATATAGGAAACGTCATTAATATCCGCTTCTATTTTGATACATTAGATTCTGTGGCAAATAATTATGCCGGCTGGTTTTTCGATGATTTAATTATATCATCAGAAAGTTTTATCCCTTCAATATCGTGGCTTTCTTTAAGCTCCAATGCCGGTTATATTCCAGCTTTTTCTGATCCTGTAACTTTCGATGTAAACTTTGATGCAACCTCATTGATCAGAGGAACATATACTGCAAATATCATTATCGACAGCAATGATCCCGATGAACCTCAAATCATAGTACCGGTAACTCTGGTAATAAATAACAATACTCCTACAATAATTCTTCCGGATGACTTTTCCTTTGCAGAAGATGGTTCTCTGGTGGTCGATTTCGATCTTTATGTGAATGATATTGATGGAGATCCGTTAACTTTATCTTATGCTGGCAATACAAATGTAAATGTAAGTATTACAGGATTAATAGTAACATTCACTGCAACTCAGGATTGGTATGGTACCGAGACACTTACTTTTACTGTGAATGATGGTCAAACAGATGCTGCAGCTGCCGATGTGGTTAATGTGATAGTAACTCCTGTGAACGACCCTCCAATTCTTAACATAACGGGAACTTTTGAAGCAGATGAAGACCTGCCTTCCCAAACCTATGACTTCAGCGGTTATTGCTCTCAAACCTGGGGAGAAGCAGATGCTCTCACACTTTCAGCAGCAGGTTCTGCTCATATCGATGTGACCGTAACCGGATTTAATGTGGTGTTTGAATCCAATACTTTGAACTGGAACGGCACGGAAAACGTAACGATCTATCTGGATGATAATATAGTAGATGGTGGACGGGATGTTGTAAATCAGACGATACCTGTAACGATCAATCCAATCAATGATCCACCTACAATCACTCTTCCGGTGAGCTTCACTTTTGCTGAAGATGGCAGTCTGGTAGAGGATTTTTCACCGTATGTGGATGATGTGGACGGAGATGTACTTACCTTGAGCGTTGTGGGAAATACAAACGTAACGGTAAGCATCGCAGGAAGCATTGTAACTTTTGGAGCTACTCAAGATTGGTTCGGAACGGAAACCCTAACCTTTACCGTGGATGACGGTCAAACCAGGGCTACAGCTTCCGATGATGTGGATGTTATCGTAACACCTGTTAATGATCCGCCTATCCTTAACATAACAGGAACCTTTGAAGCTGATGAAGACCTGCCGTCTGTAACTTATGATTTCAGTGGATTCTGCAGCCAGACATGGGGTGAAACCGATGTGCTTACTTTAACTGTTGGTAATTCCGAACATATCAATGTAAATATCACAGATTTCGATGTTATCTTTGCATCCAATACACCAAACTGGTATGGTACGGAAGATGTTACTTTCTATCTGGATGATAATGTAACTGTACGGGGAAGGGATATTGTTTCCCAGGTAATTCCGGTAACGATCAATCCAATCAATGATCCACCTACAATCACTCTTCCGGTGAGCTTCA
>CBFDCX010000089.1:0-7505 GCA_965603415.1 uncultured bacterium | reverse complement strand
ATAGATGAAGAAATGGAAAAATCATTAGCTTTGGAAACCACAAAGAAGCTTATTGAAATTAAGATCAGAAGGTGTTTTCTCTCATCAGAGCTGCACGACAATCTTCGAAGTTACAAAGTATTCATGGAAATGGTGATGGAGAAATAATATGAAAGTGATTGCTATAATTCCTGCCAGGTACGAATCGACCAGATTCCCTGGAAAACCTCTGGTTAAACTTGGTACAAAATATATCATTCAGCATGTTTATGAGCGGGTATTAAGCAGTGGTTTATTTGCTGAAATTGTGGTGGGAACAGATGACCAGCGCATCTTTGAAGCAGTCGAAAGCTTTGGCGGGAAAGTAGTACTCACCAGTAAAAAACACGAAAGCGGTACAGACCGTGTTGCGGAAGTTTGTCGGAAATTGCCCTCTTGCAGCGATGCTGATGTGGTGGTTAATGTTCAAGGTGATGAACCATTCGTTTTCAGAGAACCACTTAAAAAACTGATCGCTGCCTTTGATGATCCTCTTGTTCAGGTTGCATCGTTGATGCATAGAATGAAGAAAGACTTCGATGATCCGAATTCCGTGAAAGTTGTATGTGATAAAGAAGGATTTTCACTTAATTTTTCACGAAAGTTAATACCTTTTGAACAGGACAATAAGTTAGAACAAAAACCTGAGTATTTCAGACATATCGGGGTCTATGCTTTTAGACGGGAAATGCTTTTCCGTTTTGTGGAAATGCAGCATGGAAAATTGGAACAGATAGAAAAACTGGAACAACTTCGCCTGTTAGAAAATGATATCAGGTTAAAAATGATAGAAACAGATTACGAAGGGATTGGCATAGATACTCCGGAAGACCTGGAAAAAGCAGAGAAAATAATAGCCACAAAAAACGTTAATCAATAAGACCTTGCGAAGGTTTACAAGAATGATCTACAATAAATGAAACCTTTACAAGGTCTTTATGTTACTATTTATTTCACCAACACCATTTTCTTTAACTAAGAATAACTGGTAGACTACAATTTGTATAAATAGACTCCAGAGCTACGATTTTCTACATTCCACAGATAATCATGTTTACCGGAAATTAAACTATTATGAACGAAATTATGAGCCATTACAATTATGTGTGCACTTCTTTTTAAAAATTCTCAGGGGATACATCAAAAGAATTTTAATTTGACATTATTTAATAATTTTGTATAAATTGTCCTTTGGAAGAAATGGTAGTAATTGTTTTTGTTAATATCGAAATCCAGAGTCAATTGACAGTAAACTTTCGAAAGTATGGTTATGAAAAACATGTAGAACCAGGAAAATTAAAATGTGGGAAACAAAAAAAATTATGATATCTATTTATGAAAACTGACAAATCTTGGATTAGATGTACATTTGATAAAGAAAAAATATCAAAGAAATTGATATGTAAAAAAGATTTAAATTAGGAGGATCTTATGAAAAAATTGTTTTTACTGATTTTTATTTTCACAGCTGTTTTGTACGCAGAAGTTGCTATCGTTCCCATAGACAAAGCAACAGAAATAGCAGACAGGAATGCTGCATCTTTATGGGGAGATGTTGACCCGGGTGAACCTATTATCTATTATTCTATTGATGAAAATGTTGTTGCCTACCGATTTAATTATGCAATCAACACTCAATTTCTTGATAAACAGACCCTTATTAATGAGTGCGATCAAGGAAAACTAAATGGAAATAGAGAAGCTCAATGGGGTGATGGGAATTATGGAAATATTTTAATGAGTGCTCGCACAGATATGCCTGTAAACCTTGAATATGGATTAGGTATTTCATCTGAATATGCTTATGGTACATACATGCAAGAGCAAGCGGAAGAGCACCTTGGTAATAACTATAGTATAAAAAGGATTTATTACATTAATGGTGTAAATGTATGGTATCATTATACAAACGGTTCAAAAGATATTTATATCAAACCTCATTCACCAGCAAAAGTTGGAAATGAACAAGAATTCAGGTCTGCTGCAGACGAGTTTGAATTTTTCTGCGAAACAGGTAACTTTGAGACTCAATGGGATGATTATCTCTACAGACAAAGGACAATATCCCGTACAGTATCAGAGATCCCTTATCATGATGAATGCTGCCCATTTTATGACTGGAGTTACGGCTGCACACCTACGGCAGCTGCAATGCTGTTAGCATATTGGGATCACAGATCAATGTATTCAACAAGTAACTATAGCAAATTTGTTGATTATCATTTTGAAAGAACAGATCCTCTTAGTGGTGGCTCCTGTTCAATTGATTCACATTGTCCAAATGTCATGCCAGAACTTGCAACAGCTATGAACACAGATCTGTCAACAGGTGGTACTTATAGATCAGATATTGCTCCTGGATATAATATAGTTGCAACTAATAATGGATATTCATTCAGTTGTTCATACAATTCTGGTCAGACTACAGATTGGTATTTTAACAAAGTTGTCAGCGAGATAAACGCTGACCGTCCACTTCATATAAGTATTTCCGGTCATTCAATTACTGGAGTTGGATATAATGATGTTGATGAAACGGTTTCAACACATTATACACATCAACCCTGGCTTGTAAATATTACAAAATCTCAACTTCAGGCAACCTATCCTATCATACCAGGTGGTGCATTCGGACTCGGTGTTGAGATTGAAAAGCCTGACGGTGACCAGAATTATTATGGAACAGGTTCAGGTGAAACTCTATATGCTGGCGATGTATATGAAATAACCTGGGATTATGATGCTTCTGCCGGTTCTTATGTAAAATTATATTATAATACAACTCATGGAACAGGTTCATGGACTTCAATTACTTCTAATACACCAAATGATGGCGTATATGACTGGGTAATACCATCCGGAATTAATTCGACAGCCTGCAGAATAATGATGTATGTTTATTCATCAGGATCAGTCTTCTGGGGTGCTGATGGCAGCTATGGTGACTTTCAGATATATTCCGGGGGTAGTTTACAGACATTATATTCAGATTCCAAAGTGAATACAACTACCGATCCGGATTATTACCAGTTTAATAATCCCTATGCAACCTGGTGTGCCGTTGGTGTGCGAAATAATACAGTCGGTGAAAATTGGAGCATGAGAATGTATTCCGACAATACCTTCACAACGGAACTGGTCTCTTCTTCTTATACATATCCTGTTGACTTTGTAGTTTTGGACCGTCATCACTACAGCGGAATAAACAGGGGCATCAAAGCTTATAGATATTCCGGTTCAAACACTGCATCTGTTGAATTCGAAGGTGACCAGGAAACATTGATAGTCGGAACAAATACTACGTATGTATGGACGGCTGGTGATGTCGTCGAAATGTTTGATGTTTACCTTACACCCGGAATTTACAGTTTCGATCTTAATATTATTTCGGGTTCGGCTGACCTGGATTTTGGATTATTCGGATCAACGGACGCCATCTACTATAAAAACAGGGGAGCTTATCTTGCCCAATCTATCAATACCGGAGGTGCTGTGGATGAGTTTTTTACCTTTAACGTAACTACTGCTGATTATTATGGGTTGTGCTTGTGGGGGAATGATGCTAATACATCAAATTATTACGTTACAATTGAAAGGGCTGGAACATGGAAAGGAATTACTTCTACCGACTGGAATAATGCAAACAACTGGAGTGCAGAAACAATTCCTGATGCAACCGTTGATGTTACCATCCCTGCCGGTACTCCGTATTCACCGGTTATCAGCACTGGCTCTGCTGATTGTGATAACCTGGTTCTTGATTCAGGTGCCACCCTCAGTATATATGACATGACTCTGGTTGTTAACGGAGATATGAATATCTCTGGAGAGATTGGTATGCTGCAGGATAATGCCACTATGACTGTAATGGGAAATGTTGCATGGAATTCCGGTTCATCCCTTAATACTGCAGTTAATGGTTCTTATATTAATGTTTATAGAGACTGGAATTTTAACAGTGGGGCAAACGTAAACCCAACGCAGGGATATATTGATTTTAGAGGTACAACAGATAGTTGGATAAGATGTTATAGCGACAACAGTAGTTTCTACAGACTTAGGAACTACAAATCAGGTGGAGCAAGCACAAAAGTAAGTAATCTTTGTACTGAGGATTTGGTCATAAACGGTTTAATTTATACAACTTCTACCAGTATTTTTGAAAGTTTGTCAAACTTTGACATTATAATGAGAGGCAATTTTAATTATTATGGTACATTTGATTTTACACTATTATCCAATACTGGGTCGGTAATTTTTGATGGAACTTCACAAAACATCAATAATTACAGTTCGGGATCCGGTATTTTTAATAATGTTGTCTTCAGTGCATCAACCAGCGCAACATTAGTTAATGAAAGTATAACCGTTGCAGGTGATCTTACAATTGAACAGGGAACGTTCAACTCGGCAAACTATACTGTCACTGTTGGTGGGAATTGGACTAACTCAGGTGGAACATTTTCTCCGGGCACAAGTATGGTAATTTTCGACAGTAATGGTGATCATCAGGATGTGAATGAAACTAATTTCTATGATGTTCAGCAAGTAAATAATGGGTATAATTTGCGCTTTTACGGCAATACAACTATTCATAATCTGGAACTTAACTATTTTAGTTGGGCATATGGTACCATAAATGTAAACGGAACTTTGAATATTGATAACCCAAGTTCAAAATTTACAGCTAATGGTGCTTCTGCAATTGCTACTATCGCAACCCTTAATCAAGGTGGAACTGTTTTTTGTAACGGAGCAGCAACTATTACAATCAATGACCTAGTTGAATCTGTGATTACGGGAACATATTATGCAGATGACATAGGAGGAGTAATTAATTTATCTAACAATGGATCAGTAGTTGATTTAGCAGGTAATCTGTACATAAATGGTGGAACCATGAATATCACAGGAAGCGTTAGCTGGTGGCCTTTTAATAACGATGCATCAGTAACCATGACAGATGGTGTGCTTGATGTAAGTCCATGCGGAATTTACTTATCTGGATCAAACACGCTTACAGAAACAATTACTGGTGGAACAATAAGAACAGCAGGTGGTTTCACTGGGGTAAGAACCGATTTCAATCCAACAGGTGGAACTATAGAATTGTATGGAACAGTCGATGCCAGTCTGAGTATGGGAGTTGGCAGTAACTTCTATGATGTTCAGATAAATAAAGCTGCAACTGATAAGATTACAAAAAAATCAGAAAATGAAAAAAGAAGAATCCGGAACAGAGATGGATCTGTGATTGAACTTACTCGCGCAAATACGGTTAATGTTACCACCGATTTGGATATTAACGGTAATCTTCAAATTGATAACGGAACATTTGATCTTAATGGATTTAATGTTAATGTAAGGTATATTTTAAATAACTATGGTAATTTAATTGTTGATAGTACTTTAGATATTGGAGATGATTGCTATTATTATTCAGGTTCAACTGTTGACCTTTCAGGGACCATGCAAATAGGAACCTACACCGGAAGACATGGATCTTCATTGCATTATACCGGCAGCACATTCAATCAAACTGTTGGTGATTATTATGTTGAGAGTATTCATCTTTACGATGGAAGCCAATTTAATGGAACTGGTGGAACAACACACATGTATGTAAATGGACATGTACTTAATAATAATATTGAAATCGATGATCCTGATAGTTATTTTCAATATTTTGATGTGAACTCCGGAACTAGTGCTGCGCTTTACAACTGTTCCTATGATTTAACTACCTACTCTACTTATTTGCATGGTCCTCTAGATATCAATTCATATACAATGAATTCAACATATTTTGACGCTTATGATGTACTTACTATCGATTCCGGAGGAACTGTAAATGTTACAGGTAATGGACCATATTTCTCCAGTCTTGGTTCTTTAACTATGATTTCCGGTAGTGAACTAAATAGTAATCTTCATATCCGTTTCTATACTGGAACAACAGAAAATGTGTCCGGAGGAGATATATTTCTTGCAGGAAGTTTCACAGATGCAAATAATATTTTTTCTCCAACCGGTGGTTCTGTCACATTTGATGGAAGTTCTGCGTCATCCATTATCGGACCAACTGCATTTTATGATTTGAACATCGATAAAACCGGTGCAACCGTAACTGCGAGTTCTGCCTTTTCCGTAACAAACAACCTTGATATAACTTCAGGGGCACTGACTCTGAATGGATATACAGTTGATGTTGCTAATGATGTAGATGTTTACGGCACACTAAATATGACCAATGCTGCAGATATTCTGAATGTTGGAGATGCAGCTTATGACAATCTTGCTTTCCGAAATGGTTCATTAGGGAATTTAACGGCTGGAACAGTGAATCTTGCTTCCTGGTTATGGGTGGATGTAGGAGGTTTATTGACTGCCACCACCGGGAATACCATGAATTTTAGTGGTCCGGGTATGACAGGTATTGAAGTTGATGCTGCCGGGTCTGTTTTTGGAAACATAAATGTAGTTTCCGTTAATCCATTTCAGTTATATTCTGTCTCAAGTCAATTGATTGAAGTTGATGGAAATTTTGACTTACAAGCAGGTAATGCCATGGAGTTCTTGAATAACTCAATGATAGTTCATGGTTTGTTTACCGATGATCCGACCAGTATTGTTTATGTTTATAATGGTCCTGTGGATGGAGGAAACACAAATCTGCTCTCTGCAAATGGCAATAGAGAAAATCAAAATGACATTAATATTACCAATAGTCCAAAGAACTCGAAGGATTCAAGGTCAAGAGGAGGTTATTTTGAAATTGATACAGATTTCACTCTGAATGGTCTTATGGATGTGGGTGATGGTGATGTACTAGTTCATGGTGAATTTGAACTTGCAACTACTGGCACATTGACAATAAATGGTGGTAGCTTTATAAGCGATGAATCTACTAGAGATAGAGCCTGGAGATATCTCCGCGGTACTTTCAATTTAAGTGATGGACTTTTTGAAATAACCAATAACAGCACCAACTTCGCTTCTACGGCGACCACAAATATCAGTGGAGGTACCATTAGAACAGGTGGAGCTTTTTATGGAGTTCACACCGGAACATTCCAGCCAACAGGAGGTATTGTAGAGATCATAGGTGGTGGTGGTGATGATGTAGTGTACTGCTCGAACGGCAATTACTTTTACGATTTTGTTATAAACCGTGATCCCGGTATTTATGCTGCTTTAATGAATGAAACCCATGTCCAGAATGACCTTACCATAAACAGTGGAATACTAAGTTGTAATTTTACTACTGATGATCTCTATGTTGGTGGAAACTGGACAAATAATGTCGGTACCGGCGGATTTTTGCCTAATATAAGTACTGTTATTTTTGACGGTACAGGTGATGTAAGTATTACACCGGGAGAAACCTTTTATGATTTAACATTAGATAAAGTGTCTTCAGCTGATCATCTGGATTTATTTGGCTCGGTAACTGTTGGTAACGACCTGACAATTAATCCCGGAGCTCT
>CBFDCX010000088.1:0-7516 GCA_965603415.1 uncultured bacterium | reverse complement strand
ATAGATGGACCAGAAACCCATTTTTCAATAATTTAGCTCAATGTATCGAGATGATATATTGCCTGGAAAAAATTCCTACAGTTGTTGATAAACTTCTGGGAATGGAAGATACAGAGATCCAACAACCTACAAGAATGGACGGAAGAGGTGTGGGTCTGGTGGAAGCTCCCCGCGGACTTCTGGTTCACGATTATACTTTCAAAGATGGCAAAATCATCGATTGTAACATTATTACACCAACTGCATACAACCTGGATGACATGGAAAAATATATCGGGATCGCCGCTAAGAACTTGAATGATGCCGGACAAAAAACTGATATTATCAGATTCGAATTGGAAAAAATAGCACGTGCATACGACCCGTGCATCAGTTGTTCAACTCATCTTGTGAATGTAGTTAAAAAATAGGAAAATAGATATTTTCGGCTCGCTCTAATTTTGGGGTGAGCCTTTTTAATTATGAAATTAGAAGAATTTTTAGAAACAAAATTATCCCATTATCAAAAAGGTGAGATCACATTTTTAGGTCTTGGTAATCCCCATCGAAGTGATGATGGCTTTGGCATTGAATTTATAAAACGTATTAAAGATTATTTCCCGAACGCTTACACAGAATTCGATAATAAGGATGAAGTTATTCTAAACCTTTGCAACGATAAAACAGGGGGAATTCTGATCTTTGTGGATACTGCTGATTTTGAAGAAAATCCCGGTGATATAAAAGTTCTTTCTTATGATGATGTGGAAGATATTGGTAAACATTTTCATAAAATACCCATTAAATTATATATGAAATTATTGAAGAATTCAAATAAAGAATCTTATATTTTAGCAATCAAGCCAAAGAGTTTGAAAGAAATAAATGCGCCGAAATTATCAGATATAGTTGAAACTCAATTGAAAAGCCTGATAAATTTAATTACTGAGCAAATTAACTAAGAATATTCTGATGTATTTGATTTCCAATTCCGCTTAGCTCCCTTTTAGAAGGGGAGATTAAGAGGGGTTTGTTAAAACTGGAAATCAAATACGCTTTTCAATGATTGATGATTGGTTACTTTAACAATATCATCTTTTCTGTTTTTCCGTATGTTCCTGCTTTTAGAACATAAAAATACACACCGCTGGAAACCGGTTGACCGCTGCTATTTTTTCCATTCCATACAGTTGTATGTTTACCAGCCGGTTTCTGTTCATCGATCAGAGTTCGTACTTTTTGCCCCTTGATATTAAAAATATTAAGCGAAACTACATTTTCTTCAGGTAAATTAAATTCAATTGTGCTCGATGGATTGAAAGGATTGGGATAGAAAAAAGAATAAAAACAATCGGGTAATATTATGTTTTCTTCCACACCTGTTTCACCTATTTCATCCAGAAGCTGATCAAAGAAAGCTTCTACACCGTCTTCATAGAAAAAGAAAAGTGGAAATCCCAATAGAACAAATGTTCCATCTGGCAGATCTTTCAATGCACAAAGCTCACCTATGAACTGACTTCCTGCGGTTCCATCGAATTCATAAATACCATTTTCTGCAGTGGGGAAAATACTCACGTAAGGTAAAGTCCCATTAAAAACCGGATTTACTTTATCAGGATCGAGAGCCAGGTTAGAGTACTGGCTGGATGTAGCTCCGGTAAATTCCCATTGTGAAATTAATTGAGTTTCATAACAATCCAGAAAATCGCTTTTAAAGAAATCCGGAATTTCACTGGCAGTTTTCCAACCGGAAATGATCAGATTTCCACCACCAGCTAAATAGCTTCCAAGATTATTGATATTATCATCAATATGATTTACGAACATATCATCATCATGCCAGATGATAGTGGAATAATTTACCAGAAGATCAAGTGCAGGAACTCCCTCATCATTATAGTCATAAGCTGTGAAATCAACATTCAATACAGTATCATAAAATTCATCGACCATGATATCATCGGGATTTCCCTGAGTCCCGTTATTGTCATTTGTTTCATCAATCACTAAAATTCCCTGATCAAGTGGGAATTCCATGGGAGTAGCTTCACAAATATCCGAGAAAGGTGTTTCGAAATTAGTATCCTTTACTGCCTTCAATCGATAATAATAAGTAATTCCGTTAGTTACACTTTCATCTATAAAAGAATTATCAGTGATAAGTGTAGTATTTATTTGCTCAAAAGTACCTGTAGGTGTGGTGGAGCGGTATAGATTATAGCCATCCACACCGATCTCTTCCCAGAATTCATTCCAATATACAATAACTTTATTATCCGCAGGATAGGCATTGTTTATCTCACAAGCTCGGAAAGTATTACTTCGTGAAAGAACCCAGTGATGCGGATCAAATTCAAAAGATTCATAATCTGGTGAAGTGATCAGAGAAATGGTTTGCAATGGAGCAAGAGGTGTACCTTCAACCAGAATGGAATCATGATATGTATCATAATTAATGTGAATTGGAACATGAATATAAAAATCGGTGCTGCTGTTGGAAGTTGTTTGCACATACGTCATAATCTCTGTTGTGGCAGCTCCTGCATTAATAAAATAAGTGTATTCCATACTTGGAAGCCCCGGCTGAAATATCCACTGCTGAAAGAATTGCTCCAGGTCAAGCCCGCTAACATTTTCACAAACTTCCTGAAATTCTGTTGAAATTACATTTGAATTATAGTATTGAGTAAAATACGTTTGTAGAGTATTAAAAAAAGTTTCATCACCCATTATTAAGCGCAACATATGAAGAACTGAGGCAGCTTTTTCGTATGTAACCGGCGTAAAATACATATTTGGATTTGGTGGATCATAAATAGTGTAGGGAGTACTTCCGGCCCAATTAATATAATAATTATGAAAACTCGATTCGATATAATTTACCATTGCTTCAAATCCCTGCCAGGCTTGCATATAAGTTGCTTCCGAGTATGTTGCAAACCCTTCAGACAACCAGACATCCGCCCAGGTCAGTGGTGTAAGGCAATTGCCAAACCACTGATGAGCAAGTTCATGAGCAATTCCTGTTTCGTAGGTATGATTTCCGGTTATCCAATTATTTGTCATGGTTACCATCGTCTGGTGTTCCATAGCAGCATACGTAGCAAAATTGGTTACGGCATTGCCATATTTTTCAAATGGATAATCTCCGTAAAGATCAGAATAAATCTGCATCATAATAGGCAGATTGGAAAAATCTTCGGTTGCATTTGCCACCATTCCCGGTGGTACAAAATTCTGGATGGGAATTGCTCCGAAATTACCATTCAATTCCACAAAATTCCTGGCAACAACTGATACAAGAAATGTTGTCATCGGATTATAACCTTGCCAGTTATGAGTTTTTGTACCGTTAAAATTATCTATAATTGAAATTCTGATTCCATTACTGGCAACTAGCCAATCATCTCGTGCAGTAATATGCAAATCGACAATTGCTTTATCCCAAGGATGGTCGTAGCAGGGCCACCAGTAACGTGAAGCATTGGGATCAGAAATCGTAAAAACATAACTTGGATTGAAAAACATTCCCAATCCATTCCAGAGAGGATTTCCAGAATATTCCACTTGTGTGTTAAAAACATCACCCGGATTCATCGTACCCAGTTGAATTGTGATCAAGTTATTGCTATAATCATAATTGGCTGGAGAACCATTAAGAAGCACATTATCTACAGACATATTCTCCAATTCATAACTTATCTCTGAAATAACTTCATCTGCTTCGACCAGCGCTTCCACACTACCAGAAATGAATTCATTTATTTCGTCGATTTCCATTGTGATATCGTAATGCAGAACATCAAATCCATGTGCAGAATCAGCCCGCACTGTTTCATGTGAAATTGCCATAGGTAATTGTGTAGGTTTAGGATGACCATATAAGAATAATGAAGCAAAGATCAGAATAAAGATAGAAATATACTTTTTCATAATTTCCTCCTTAAAAACCAGTTTAGTTTTGTAAGTAATTTTTCTGATTGCCAGAAGTAAGGCAACGAATTTATTAAAAAATATTTTTATTTGACAAAAAAAGGCTTATCATATCTTTAGCACTCGTTAGATGTGATTGCTAAATTATAAAAAATAAACAGGAGGCTAATGGCTTATGGCTAAGCAAATGAAATTCAGTCACGATTCCAGAACAATCCTTAAAAAGGGTGTAGACGAGCTGGCGGACGCAGTTAAAATAACATTGGGACCGAGAGGAAGAAACGTGGTATTGGATAGAAAATTCGGTTCACCAATCATCACTAAAGATGGTGTTACCGTAGCAAAGGATATTGAATTGAAAAATCCTTTTGAAAATATGGGTGCCCAGTTAGTAAAAGAAGTTGCAGAAAAAACCCACGATGTAGCAGGTGATGGAACAACCACTGCCACCATCCTTACTCAAGCAATAATTGAAGAAGGATTGAAGCATGTTACAGCCGGTGTAAATCCTATGTACCTTAAGCGTGGACTTGAAAAAGCAACAAAAGTTGTAGTTGATAAGATCAAAGAATTCAGTAAAGAAGTGAAGAGTAATGAAGAGATCGCTCAGATAGCCTCTATTTCCGCAAACAATGATATGGAAATCGGGAAATTAATTGCTGAAGCAATGAATCAAGTTGGAAGAACCGATGGAATTATCAATGTTGAAGAGGCAAAATCTATCGATACATCCTTGGAGAAAGTAGAAGGTATGCAATTTGATCGGGGTTATCTTTCTCCTTATTTCATTACAGATGCCGATAAAATGATAACCGAATTTGAAGATCCGTACATCCTACTTTTTGATAAAAAAATAAGCGTTATGAAAGATCTTCTTCCCATCCTGCAGGAAGTAGCCCAAACAGGAAAACCATTCCTCATCATCTCCGAAGATATCGAAGGTGAAGCCCTGGCTACACTGGTAGTAAACAAACTACGCGGTACTCTGAACGTAGCAGCGGTAAAAGCTCCGGGATTTGGTGATAGAAGAAAAGCAATGATGGAAGATGTTGCTATTCTTACCGGGGGAAATGTAATTTCTGAAGAACTGGGTAGAAAACTTGAATCTGCAAATATTAAAGATCTTGGCTCAGCTAAAAAAGTAATCATTGATAAAGAAAATACAACTATCCGTGAAGGAGCAGGCACAAAAGAAGACCTGGATGCAAGAATCAAACAGATCAAAGCACAGATCGAAGAAACAACTTCCGATTACGATAAAGAAAAACTCCAGGAAAGACTGGCAAAGCTCTCTAGTGGTGTTGCAGTTTTAAAAATTGGTGCTGCTACAGAAACAGAAATGAAAGAAAAGAAAGCTCGTGTAGATGATGCACTTCACGCCACCAGAGCAGCTGTAGAAGAAGGAATCGTAACAGGCGGAGGTACAACTCTTATTTATGCTTCCAGAGCTATTGATGATCTTAAATTTGATTTGCATGAAGAGGAAGTTGGTGCTGCAATTCTGAAAAATGCTCTATCAAAACCAACTTTTTTCATCGCAGCGAACGCTGGTAAAGAAGGTGCTTTAGTTGTAGAGAAGATCAAAGATTCCAAAGATATTCACTTTGGTTATAATGCAGATACAGGAAAATATGAAAATCTTATCAAAGCTGGTATCATAGATCCCGCTAAAGTAGTTCGTTGTGCCTTACAAAATGCTACAAGTATCTCCGGTCTTTTCCTCACTACCGAATGCATCGTAACTGATATTCCTCCTGAAAAAGGAGAAGAGATGCCTGCGATGCCCCCAGGTGGCGGCGGAATGCCAGGAATGTATTAATATTCCTAAAAAATATGAATTGTAACATAACTCAGGAAGCTTTCTGGAAGGAAGCTTCCTGAGTTTTTTTGTGTTTTTTATAATATATTATATATTTTAAATGTGTTAAAAATCGCTTGACATGAGAATTGGGTATTTTTTTGATACTTCACCAATGCCGAAGTGGTGAAATTGGTAGACGCAGTGGACTCAAAATCCTCCGGGCTTTTGCTCATGCCGGTTCGAGTCCGGCCTTCGGCACCATTTGGAAATTGGAGGTTTTATAAAATTTTGTTAGAGTAACAACCTGATTTTTCAATCTTTACCCAAAATTTTTGTACTGGAGGAAAGCAATGAAAACTAAATTACTTTTACTAATACTTATGGCAGTTCTTTTAATTCCGGTAGCAGCTAACGCAATTTCAGAAGCTGCTGTGATATTTCTTTTGATCGAACCGGGATCGAGAGCTGGGGCTATGGGTCAGGCTTATGTTGCTCAAGCAGACGACGGATTCGCCTCTTACTGGAATCCGGGAGCATTGGCTTTTAATAGGAAAAGCCAGATTGCCAGTATGTACTCAAACTGGTTTGGTGAAGTTTTTAATGATATGTATTATTTTTATATGGCAGGAAATAAATATAGTGAAGATCTTGGAAATATTGGTTTTAACTTTACCTATATGACTTATGGTGAACAAGATTATATGCCTGCCAATCCTCAACCAGACGATGAAATTGAAACATTTAAAAGCTATGATCTGGCTTTAGCAACTACATACAGTTATCAATTAAGTCAGAAAACCGGAATCGGACTTACATTCAAATTCATCCTGAGCGATCTTGTACCCGAATTGAAAGCACCTGGTGAAGAAGGTGAGCGTGGTCAGGGTTTGAGTTATGCATTCGATTTTGGTGTAAAGCACAACGGTATTGATTTTGGTCAGATCCTGGTTTCACCATACAATGGAGCATTATCATTATATAATGGTATTGCCTCTCTGGCAGGAATTAATAAAGCCTCTCTTTCAAAATATAGTATCCCTGTAAGTAAATTAGATTTCGGTCTTAATTTGCAGAATGTTGGACCGAATATGACATATATTGACGCATCACAATCTGATCCGTTACCTATGAACTGGCGTATGGGATTTTCATACCGTGCATTGGAATCTCAGTATAATAGACTTACAATCAATGCCGATATGAATAAACTCCTGGCAAATCATGATCCCATTTATAAGCGAATTTTTACAGCATGGACAGATGACTTCAATGGAAGAGAAGATGAAGGCGGTAATCAAATTGACGATTTTGCTTCCATTCATAATTTCATAAATTCCATAGAAATCCGTGAGATAATCTGGTGTCTGGGTGCGGAATACGTTTATCTTGACCTTCTGTCATTACGCACCGGTTATTATGCCGATAGAGAAGGTGAAGTTACAGGATTTGCTTTTGGAGCCGGAATTCATTACATTTTTAATAAGGAATATCTTGTAGGAATTGATTACGCCTTCCAACCCGGTGGCGGTTTACAGGATTATAATCAGACACTTTCAGTAAAAGTAGAATTCTAAAAATATAAACTATGAAACGCATTTTACTGTCAATCCTGATAGTATTGGGATTTGTTGTTCCAAATTTTTCACATGCAAGAAAAATACCTGTGAGTAAGATAACAACCCCAGTTCGATCGGAAAAGAAAATTCATCCCATAGAAAATTACTTGTCGGGAACGGCTGAGCTATTGGATAGTTTCAGCAGGAATTCTAACAAATTGCTTGTACTTCTCATAGAATTCCA
>CBFDCX010000087.1:0-7674 GCA_965603415.1 uncultured bacterium | reverse complement strand
GAACTGGATGATTTTTCAAAAGTTTACAGTGGAATTCCTGCTGCTGAATTGATGATACCTTATCTTTTTTCGGAATTTTACCTGAAAGAAAAAGTTCCGTTAGCCATGATGATCAAACTCACTTCCAAAAACCAGGCAAAAAGATACGGTTTATTTTCCAAAAAAGGCAGCTTGCAGATTGGAACAGATGCAGATTTTACAGTGATAGATTTAAACCGATCATTTCAGGTTGATGAATCAAAATTACACTCTTTAGGTAAGTATTCACCTTTCCATGGTAGCACATTCAATTGCTCGATAGATAAAACAATCGTGCGTGGAAAAATTGTATTTGATTGCCAGAAGGGATTACTTCAAAAACCTGGCTGGGGAAAATTTACTCGTAGAATTTGAGTATTTATAATACACTTTCAAAAGCTCCGGATCTGTGAAACTTGACACAAATCTGAAAGATCTTGTGTTAAGTTGAATATTAAAATAACTTAATTCAAGTTTATTTAAGCAGCAGCATTTTCTTTATCTCAAAAAACTTATTTCCTACTTTCAACTGATAGAAATAAATTCCTGCTGAAACCACTTTGTTATTTTCATCTGTTCCGTTCCAGATTACCGAGTGTTTTCCCGCTGAGAGCTGACCTGCTGATTTGCTTAGAAGCTGTTTTACTTTCTGACCTTTGATATTGAAGATTAAAATTTCAGTGTTTTCGGTGTTATCGGTGTTTAATTTAAAATAAATTATCGTTTCCGGATTGAATGGATTGGGATAATTGAATAACTCAATTTGGGTATGTAAAATTGTTTCATAGATAGATGAAGAAGAAACTATGACATCGTTCTCATCTCTCGGTTCGATCTTGAAATTACTATAAGAGTAATCGACTATACCGGTAATATCGTAGAATTCACCCGGAACGGGTACAAAGACAAACATCAGATCGTTTATCATAATTTCCCCGGAACCATCATCAACTATCCATTCACCATAAGTTGCATTGTAATCGATGCATTCTGCATTCTCAATTTTTACCAGCACGCCTTCATAACTTTCCTGGTCAACATATCCTGTGGGCAAAATTACAGCTTCAGGAAGATCGTTATTAACTGATTGAACTTCAAAAAAACTAATCTCATTAAGTTCAGTTTTATCATAATATTCTGCAACAGTCCCCGCAATGATCAATGAATCTCCTTGTTGAGGATCATTAGAGAAATTATAAATAAAAATCCCGTTCCATGCACCTGCACCATCCTGGATAAAATAACCACTGTCAAAAACACCTGTAACGATGCCGTAAGTTATTACATTTGTTCCTTCAAGCGGAGAAGGTCCCGTTAAAGAATACTGGATATCATAGATGGCAATAACACTGACCGGTTCAATGATGGAGAAAGGATTGTTACTTTCATCAGATGGAATACCATCATCCGTATCGGAAATTACGATAAAATATTCACCCAATGTTTGCTCTGCTGGAATATTCCATTCCCAAATGCCGTCGTTTTCGGTGGAAGCAACAAGTATTTCACGAGTTCTATTGCTAACTGTTTCAAGCTCGATCTTTATATTTTCGGTGAAATTTGCTGAAGCCCACCTTATTTCCTGCGCAGAATCCTGTTCCCACTGCTCTTCTATATTTGGAATGGTAACAACAATAATTTCCTGAGCAGAAGGAATCACATCGAAATCTGCAAAAACCGGCAGGTGATCGGAAGCATAATAAAGCGCATCTGCTACTTCCGGTGAAACAGCAGAATTAGTTCCTGCATTAATAGATTGATTAAAATGGTTTCCATCATTACCAAATGGTGTAAGACTATCTTCTATATATTCCAACCCGTATCCATTATTGATTTCATAAGAAGAAAAAATGAAATCGAACCTGTCATCCAGACCGCCACTTGCTCCTCCGCCAAATGCATTCACCCTTGTGGATTGGGTATGAACGGCTGCATAAATCGGATTATTATTCCATGACCCTACCTGTTCTGAAAGGTCTTGTGCACGACCTATATTATTGGTTTCATCAGCAATTAATTTCTGATATCCCGGCTCAGCGCTTGTATAAAAATTCATATCTCCGGCAATGATAAATTCCGAACCCTCTTCTAATAAACTGAGATGATCCCGCAGCCTGGCAACTTCTTCTAACCTGAGATATTCATTCCCCTGGCTTGCTCTTAAGTGACAACTATAAAATCTTATCAGGTTTCCATCTAAAATTAATTCATATTCGGATATATCTCGCAACTCGGTATCTATCGTATCCTGAGATGCAAATGTAATCACAGAATTTCTGTAGAACATTATATTTTCTGTATCCGGACCATTCAAAAAGCGTGCTCTGGAAAATTCGCTTCCACCATTATTCAAAGCAGTAAGAAGAAGTTCTACGCCTGCTTCATCAGACATTTCCTGAACAAGAACTATATCTGCTTCAACCTCATTAAAAATAGACTGAAAATATGGTAATCTGTCCCCGGAATTACTGCCGAAATTCAAAGCATTATACGTGAGTACCCGTAATGCAGAAAGATTCATTGTAAATATTATAACAAATGTAATCAATATTATCTTTTTCAAATTCAATCCTTATTTAGAAACAAAACGGGTAGAAGTTGCATTTTCTACCCTGTTATGTTTTCATTATTAATAATATAATCAAATTAGCACTTTGACCAACCACAAGAATTGCATTTAAGGCAACCCTCCACATGTTCTATTGCACTGCCACAATCCGGACAGGTTGCCATTAAACCTTTAGGCATTTTTTTGGGAGTTACCGTTGTTTTTTTGATCAACTTTCTCATATCGTTTGTAGTTTCTTTATCCAGGTTCATAAATTGTTCCAGAGATTTTGAAATACTATCGGCACAGGAAGTAACCATTTCACCATTACTCCACATGGGAGAAGGACAGCGAATTCCTTTGAGCTGCCGAACTATGGAGCTTACTTTTACATTAGAGCGCAAACAGAGAGAAGTGAGCCGGGCAATAGCTTCCAATTGAGCCGATGCACATCCGCCCACTTTGCCCATCTGGGTGAATACTTCACAAGCACCCTTTTCATCGGAATTGATGGTTACATAAAGGTGACCGCAACCTGTTTCGACCTTCTGCGTAACACCATTTGTGATCTCCGGTCTTTCCCGTGGAGCTACTCTTGTTCCGTTTACAGCAGATTCTTCAACTTTTGAACCAACATTTAAAACCTGATTTTCACGACTGCCATCGCGATATACCGTAACTCCTTTACAGCCTGACTCATAAGCAAGACTATACGCCATACGAATATCTTCCCGAGTGGCTTCTTTATTGAAATTTATAGTTTTGGAAACAGCATTATCGGTGTATTTCTGGAAAGCAGCCTGCATTTTGATATGCCACTGTGGTGAAATATCATGTGAAGTTATAAATATTTTTTTTATTTTTTCCGGTATTTCTGGAATTTGAGCAACGCTGCCGGCTTCAGAAACTTTTTCCATTAATTCATGGGAATATATTCCTGCATCGCGAACTGCTTTTTCAAAGTGAGGATTAACGTAAAGAAGCTTTTCACCATCCATCACATTCTTTACATACACAAGTGAGAATTGTGGTTCAATGCCGCTTGATGTGTTACAGATCATGCTGATAGTACCCGTTGGTGCAATAGTAGTGGTGGTAGCATTACGAATGCCATTTTTTTTTATATCTGTTTTCAATACATCCCAGTCGAGTTTAATTTTTTTTCTTAAAAGCTTTTTATTTTCGTACACACTACCTTTGAAATTTGGAAAGGACGATTGCTTAACCGCCAATTCCATCGACATCTGCTTGGAATGATAATCTATAAATTCCATGACCTCTTCACCCAAAGCAACTGCTTTCTTGCTACTATAAGGAATTCCCAAAACAAAAAGAAGGTCTGCCCAGCCCATAACACCCAATCCGATCTTACGGTTGGACTTAACCATTTGATCGATCTCCGGTAGCGGAAAAGAAGAGTGTTCGATCACATTATCCAGGAACTCAACGGCATCGTGTACAGCGATCTTCAAGATATCCCAGTTAAATTTACCATCTTTTACCATGGCTGCCAGGTTAAGTGATCCCAGGTTACAAGCTTCATTGGGAAGCAAGGGTTGCTCGCCACAGGGATTTGTAGATTCAATTTTTCCTACTTGGGGCGTAGGATTATATTTGTTTATTCTATCTAAAAAGATTATACCTGGTTCACCATTCTTGTGAGCCATTTCAACTATCAGGTTAAATACATCTACTGCTTTTAATTTCTGAGTAACTTTTTTTGTATGTGGAGAAACTAACTCATAATCTTTGTCTTCGTATACAGCTTCCATAAATTTTTCTGTGATGCCAACACTGATATTGAAGTTAGTTAATTCAGAAGTATCTTCTTTTGAAGTGATAAATTCCAGGATCTGCGGATGATCAACATTAAGGATGGCCATATTAGCACCACGTCTGGTTCCGCCCTGTTTCACAGCATCTGTAGCAGAATTAAAAACCTTCAAAAAAGAGATGGGACCGCTGGATACACCATTTGTACTGCGCACTCGCGCATTAGCAGGACGTAGTTTGCTGAAACTGAATCCGGTACCGCCACCGCTTTTATGAATAAGTGCGGCATTTTTCACACATTCGAAAATGCTCTCCATACTGTCTTCCAGGGGAAGTACAAAACAGGCAGATAATTGTTGAAGGTCGTTACCAGCATTCATCAAAGTGGGTGAATTGGGAAGAAAATATCCGGAATCGAGAAGCTTATAATATCTTTTCTTTTTTTCAAGATCTCCATCACTGATGTTCTTTGCAATTCTGGTTATCATTTTATCCCAATTCTCAACGGGATTTCCATTGCCATCCTTTAAAAAATATCTTTTCTTCAGGACTGTAAGAGCATTTTCCGACAATTTCATTAACAAACTCCCGACATATATTTCAGATTATTAAGCGAAAAAAACGAGCATTGTTTAAATGAAAACAGCAACTCTTTATAAAATAAAAAGTTACGGTTATCTATGCCGAAATCGTAACTTTTATATTACGCTTATTTATTTGTTAAATTTCAATGAGTTAACTTCAATGTCAAGCTCTAAATTTTGCCTTTTATCCAAATATTCTGAAAAGGCTTTTATAACCTGTATTAATGATTTTATATTTTTTTTGAAAAATAATTTTATTCTTATGAACGAAGATTTATATAGAAATAGAAACTAAATTTTTATTTATTTTCCCAGTAATTATAAAGCTTATCAAAAGAGCATAACCATGCGGAATTATGTTTACTCCAAGCCAGAAGTTTCCAATAGAGTCTGCCCCACCTCGGGAAATCCACAGCATCAAAAAGATGTGTGTGCCAGGATATGGAAATATGGGATTTGTGTATTTTGGATTTTCTTAATAAATTCTCAACTCTGCGACGAGCTTTATCGAAATTGTTTCCTGCCTGATTCATAAGGGATCTATCCATAGCGATGATGGGAATTTCCAGAACATTAAAGGGACGGTCTTCTTTCAAATTGTATGGATAGAAAGGAAAAGAAATTCCAGCACGATACCCGATATGTTCGTCAAACCCAATACTGGAATCATAATTTATTTCTGCCTTTTCTAATACTGTAAAGAGATTCTGATAATTGAAATTCAGATACCTGATCCTGAAACCCCGGGCAGAGAAGCCATCCAAACGGTCCAATTCTGTCGGCAGGAAATTATATTGATACCCGGCTTCTTTACTTCCCTGCAGGTTCACGCTGCCGTCTTTAAGAAGCTTAACCAGTTGATTAAAAATCTTCTCCTTTCCAAAATAGTTTCTTCTGGCATCTGGGAAATCTGTCTTCGTAGAAATAAAGAAGGAAGAAGTTGACTTATAGAACTTCTCTCTTCTAATAATATACTTGATATTTCGGGAAGGTTCGGAAAAGAATTTCTTATTAATTTTATGCATTAAGCCACGGATATAAGCTTTCAGGGAGTTCTTTTTAAAGAGTTTTATTTTACTTTTTAAAACCGTATCGATATAAGCATTAGTCCAGAAGTTCCAGTATTCCAGATTATGAGAAAGAGAAACGGCAAATTTCTTTTCTGTAGGCCAGATGTTTGATTTCACAAATTCAGGGAAAGCACGTTTTATAGTATCTTCCAAAAGTTCACAGTACCTGTCCACAGGCGGAATATCTGAGAAACCGAAACAATGCTGGAAAGATGAGGAATGATCGTAGGGACTATTGGGGGAGATTTCCCCAGGTAAGGAATATTCCTGCCAGCAGGTAAGAAAGAAAAAGGCAGAGGAAATTATATCTTTACGCAATCTGATGGAATTGGAAGTAAAGCGAAAAGTCTCTCCCTGTTTAGAAAATAAAAATGGAATATATTCATCACCATATTTTACCAGGTTAACCATCTCGGGCGGATATTGTTCCTTTTTGCTAAAGAACTCAACAGCATCGGGATTATGATAAATATGGATTGGATATTCATCTTCGATTCTTTTTCCATAATATATATGGATCTGCAGGGAAGTAAGTCTGGTGAAGTATTTCGGTTTCAAACCCAGAATTTGAGATAATGTATTAAATACATATTTTACTTTGGGTTGATAAATTTCATCGATATTTAGTAAGATGTTGATATATTTTAATTCCACTTTATTTCCTGATTATCTTAATAGGATCGATCCTGACGGTACGTTTGGAGGGTTGAAGAGTGGTAAGGAAACTTATTACAATTGCAACCATAGGAACAATCACAAAATCAAGAATTCTGATCTCCACAGGAAGCCAGTGAAGTGGAAAACCGGGAACGGGGATCTGAATAAAATGCCAGTTCTGCTGAGCTAGAAGCACGATCAAAGCAAGAAGCAATCCAATGAAAGTTCCCAACATGCCAATAATGATCCCTACATTTACAAATATTTTAATAATATCTTTTTCTGATGCACCCAGAGCTTTTAATACACCAATTTCCATTTTCTTTTCTGTAACTAATTTAATGAAATTTCCTGTCATGTTGAAAGAAGCGATAATGATCATGAGCGCAAGCACAAAGAACATGACTATCTTCTCCATTTTTATGGCGTTGAACAGGTTTGCTTCAAATACACTCCAATCTTCCACTAAAAATTCTTCCCCCAATATTTCCTGTAATTGTTTTGCCGTCCGGTAAGATTTCCTGGAATCGGTTGATTTGACCTCGATCTGTCTTATTTCATCTTTGTAACTTGAAAAATACTGACCATTCTTAAGTGAAATGTATGTAAAAATCCTGTCATATTCGGGCATACCGGAAATAAATATTCCTATCACTTTCAATTTTTTATTTTTGGGAAGTAGCCCAAAAGGGGTAGGCTCCGTTCCAATGGGAGAGGTTAAATGCACATACTCACCCACAGTTACATTCAACGTCATAGAAAGGTCAAGACCGATGATGATACCATTGTTTTCCAACGCTTCTATACCGGGTTCTCCCACTACAATCTTATCGAGAAGCTGGGTTACTTTTTTCTGCTGTTTCAAGTTTATTCCATAACAGATAGTTGAAGCCAGCTCATTCTCATTTTGTATCATAAGTTCATTTTCACAAACCGGAGCAGTTCCAATTACAGATGGAGTTTGTTCGATCTTATTGATGATTTCATCATAATCACTTATAGGTGAATAATCTGTTTTATGGAT
>CBFDCX010000086.1:0-7831 GCA_965603415.1 uncultured bacterium | reverse complement strand
ACTTCTTTGGTTACTGTTGGCACAAATCCGGTAAGTTTATTCCAACCTTTAACCGGATTATCAATTGTAAGATGTAAAATGAGATCATCGCGTTTTTCCCACTCTTTTATTTCATCTTTATAAATGAAAAGGTCGGGATTCCTGGCACCGTAAACAACTGTAATCTTTCCGTAATCTTTGCGATGTTCCAACATGTAAACAAGAAGTGAACGCAATGTTGTGAAAGCAAATCCGCCGCCGATTATCACTACATCCTGCCCTTTGAACTTCTCAACCGGATACCAGTTTCCAAGAGGTCCGCGAATCCCTACAATATCGTCTTCCTGAAGATAATGAATTTCGTTGGTAACGGAACCGGTGCGGTTTACCGTGAATTTCAAAATATCTTCTTCAGTGGGAGAAGAAGCAATTCCAAATGGAGATTCACCTTTTCCCAGAATGGAAAATTCACAGAATTGACCCGGTAAAAAATCAAATTTATCTTCCTTATTTATATACGATAAATCAAAGGTCTTTAATGTCCTGTCAGGACTCTCGGTATAGATCTTTTTCACCTTCATCTGAAATGGAATATATGTATTTTTCACTTATTCCTCTTTATTACATCTCTCTTCATTATTAAATATTCATTCTTAATCATATAAAAAGTGTACTTCTGCTTTCACCAGCTTCAGCTAAAAATTTTGCCACACCACAATACTCAAGATTCTTATAATCGACCATCTCTTCCGGTTGCATACCCATTAGATCCATAGACATTTCACAAATAAATATTTTAACATCCGATTCTTCAGCAATCTCCAGCATTTCGTTGAGAGAGGGAACTCCTTTTTTCTTCATTAAATTTTTCATCACAGCTGTTCCCATCCCAGCCATATTCATATTGGAAAGTTTTAATTTATTAAATCCGGTTGGAAGCATAAAACCAAACATTCTGGAAATAAAATTTTTCTTAACCTTCGCTTTTTTCCTTAGGGCGGCAGTTCCCCAAAAAGTAAAGAACATTGTAACCTCCGTTCCCATTGCTGCTGCACCTGTAGCTATAATAAAAGCTGCAATTATTTTATCTAATGAACCGGATAAAATAATCATAGAAAGTTTATCTTTGGATTGATCTTTTTTTAGAAGTTTAACCTGTTTCTGTAATTCTTCTATCTGTTTTTGAATATCTTTCATAACATTAATACCTGATTATTTTCTTAATAACTTCTCGAATATCCAGATTTACCGGACAAACCATTACGCATCTTCCACAGCCTGTACAGAGATGTTCGTCATAATTATCCATAAAATAGTTGTATTTATGCATCACTCTTTGTTGCACACGTTGAGTAGATTGGCTGCGCGGATTGTGCCCTGATGCTTCTTTTGTGAAAAGTTGGAACATACAGGAATCCCAGAGCCGGATGCGTTTTCCTTTATTTCCCTTTCCTTCGTCGGAAACATCGAAGCAGTGGCAGGTGGGACACACAAAAGCACAAGCTCCGCAATTAACACATTTTGCAGCGATCTCATCCCAGATCGGTTCATCCCAGATCTTTTTTGTTTTAGAAAAAAGTGATGAGATATCTTCCTTTTCTGAAAGATAAGATTCCGCAGTTTCTTTTAATTTTTCAATTTCTTTAGTTTCTTTATCTGATGAATTTTCAGTTATTTTACAATCATTCAGGAATTTCTTTCCTTTATCGCTTATAGCTTCAAGAATGTAGTTTTCATCAGTTTCTACTACGAAAATATCGGAACCTGTTTTATCGAAAGGACCGCCATCGAACCAGTTGCAAAAACAGGTGGAAAGCGGCTGATTACAGGCAAGATTGAAAACAAGGCAATTATCATATTTTTCCTTCCAATATGGGTCTTTATACATATCTTTCTTCGGCATTTGATGAGCTTCACCAAAAACCTTATCCAACATCAGAAGACTTTTTGTATCGCAACTTCTCATTCCCCAGATGACAAAAGGTTTTTCATCTCTTTTGGGAACTTCCAATCCTTCTTCCGTATATTGGAAAAGAACTTCAGATTGAGGGAAAAATATTTCTTTGGGTGATCTCTTTATGTTCAATATTTTATTATTGATATCATTAGTAGATTTGATCTTATTGAAAGCTGTTGCTTTACCATCAGTGACCGGAGCAAAAACACTATATTTCTTTTGAAGATTTTCTATAAATTTATTGAATTCGCTTTTCTTTATTTTGATCATATCCTAACCCATTATAAAATCTTGTTTTTCATTTTCACAATAACTTGCCATTGCCGGTTTTTCATTAATGTCCAATCCTGCGGTATAATCAAATCGCTCCTTGATCTCTTTTTCCACTTTTTTATTCATAATGCGCAGGTCAAGATCGACAGGACAAGCGGAAACACAAGCTCCGCAATCTACGCATCTTCCGGCAACGTGAAGATTTCTGATGAGATGGAAAATGATAGAGTCGGTGACTTCCGGAGTTTTACCGATCCATTGCGGATCGTTCTGGTCTACAAAACATTCATTGCAATAACAGGCTGGACATACATTTCGGCAAGCATAACAGCGAATGCACTTTGCATATTCTTCTTTGATATATTCCCAGCGTTCTTCGGAAGATCGTTTCTCAAACTCAATTACATCTATAAATTCATCTTTGATATCAACTTCTTTGCGTGGTTTTCCTATAAAAATATCGTGAACCGGAGCATCTGGATAACGGCAGGTTAAACAGGAATCACACAGAACATCTTTTAAAGGAATTGTCATATCAAAATCACGTCCCTTTAAATGCACATTTTTCCCATCTATCTTTGATTCCAAAATTTCTTTATTTTCTGTTTTCTGCAAGATTTTCTTCTTTTCCAGAACACCGTTACAGGGAATCCCGATAATGACTACATTTTCTCTTTTTATCTGTTGCTCTATCGAGTAAAGAACGATAGAGCGCGCATCGCAGCCTTTAACAATGATCCCAATCTTATCGTATGTTTTCCCAAGTTTTCTTTTATCTTTTGTGAGATAAGTTGTAAGATTATTTCTGCAGGTTTCATCGAAAATAAGTCTATCAACATCTTCTTCTTTATAGATAAAAAGCGGTGTGGAAGAGAGCGGTAAAGAACCTTTTTCCCAACCTAAAACAATATCCACTTTCTTATCTTTAAGGAGTTTTTTTACTTCTGCTCTCAGATTCTGGATCATTGTTTTGCTCCCTTTACCAGCCGAGTTGCAGGACCGATCTTCTTAACTTCATTAGTAATCTTTTCGATGATATTGGCAAAGCGTTCACCTTCTCCGGCAGAGATCCAGGAAAACTGAACTCTTTCCGGTTCGATCCCGATCATTTCAAGAAGCGGTTTTATCGTAGAATACCGTCTACGGGCGATAAAATTACCTGACAGGTAATGGCAATCACCGGGATGTCAGCCAGAAACCAGTAAGCCGTCGAACCCGCTTTGCAGCGTTTTCATTATAAATAACGGATCGACTCTTCCAGAACAGGGAATCCTTATCACACGCACATTAGGTGGATATTGCATTCTGGAAACTCCTGCCAGATCTGCTCCGGCATAGGAACACCAATTACACAATATTGCCAGAATTTTTGGCTGCCAATCTTTCATATTTTCTCCAATTTAGTTACCCAATACATCTACCAGATCCAAAGCTTCAAATGAAGCAAAAAGCTGTTCATTACTAAATCCGCGAAGATCGAGAGCTCCGCAACGACACGATGCAACACAAGCTCCGCAGCCCTTACAGAGTGCTTCGTTCACAACTGCAATTTCTTTTTCTTTATCTACTTCGATCGCTTTATAAGCACAAATTATTTCACAATAACCACATCCGGAACATCTGTCGTCGTTCACTTCTGTAATTGTTCCTTCAGCCAGAATTGCTTTTTTGGTAATAAATGTAAGAGCTCTACTTGCTGCCGCTTTTGCCTGCATTATGCTTTCATCCATATCTTTTGGATTATGCGCGAGTCCGGCAACAAAAACACCATCGGTTGCAAAATCCACAGGACGCAATTTCACGTGTGCTTCCATAAATATTCCATCTTCATTCAATGGAACTTTAAGCATTTTTCCAAGTTCGATGTTTTCCTTACGAGCATCAATTGCCACAGAAAGCACCAGCAGATCTGCGGTAACAACCACTTCTTTATCCATTATCGGATCAAAAACAGTGACGTTGATCTTGCTGTCCGGGTCCGATTCATCCACAAATTTAACCTGCGGTTTATTTTCGGGTTCGTAGTTAACGAACATTGTTCCTTTATCCCGCAGTTCCGTATAATATTTTTCTCTGAAACCGTAAGTTCTAACGTCACGATTCACAATGTAAATATTCGCTTTGGGTACTATTTTTTTCAGTTCAAGAGCATTTTTCACCGCTTTTGTGCAACAAATCCTGCTGCAATACATTTTACCTTCTTCACGTGAACCGACGCATTGTATCATCACCACATTTTTCGGTTTTCTTCCGGGGAATTTCTTTTCATAAAGCATTTCCTCGAACTCGACCAGCGTAACGATGCGATGTGATTTTCCATAAAGATATTCTTCAGTTTTGTGTTCTTCCGCACCTGTTGCAATGATAACCACGCCGTGTTCGAATTGTTTTTCCTTTCTTGTGCTTTTATTTACAAAAGTTGTTGTGAAATTGCCAACATAACCGTCTATTTTCTTAATCTCGGAATTCTTATAAATATGGATCAGTTTATTTTTGGATACTTCTTCGATCGTATCCCGGAGTAATTTTTGCGGATCTTTACCAAAATTGAAATAGATATTTTGTAAATTTCCTCCGAGTTCTTTTTCTCTTTCTATCAGGAACACTTCGTAACCCGCAAGTGCCAGAGATTGTGCTGCAGTCATTCCTGCAAGTCCGCCACCAATGACCAGTGATTTGGGATTTATATCGATGGGAAGTCTTTTCAACGGCATCAAATCGCGTGCTTTTGCAACTCCCATATTTACCAGGTCTTTGGATTTTTCAGTGGCAAGTTCCGGTTCGTTCATATGAGCCCAGGAACATTGATCGCGAATATTTGCCATCTCAAAAAGATATGGATTCAAACCTGCTTCGGTGATAGTTTCTCTGAAAAGCGGTTCGTGTGTTCGGGGAGTGCAGGCTGCAACTACAATTCGATTTAGATTATGCTCTTCAATCCGTTCTTTGATAGTGTTCATACAATCCTGTGAACAGGCATACATCAAGTCTTCCGAGTGTTCCACATTTGCGACTTTTTTGGCATTTTCAGCTACATTTTTCACATCCACAACTCCGGCAATGTTAATACCACAGTGACACACAAAAACTCCCACTCGAGGTCGTTCTCCAAAAACATCTTTTTCTACTACTTTCTTTTCCTGTAGTTCCTGCCTTTCCAATTTAAGATACTTGGTAGCTTCCGCAACTGCACCGGAAGCCGATACTACAGATTCGGGAATATCTTTGGGGCCATTTGATGCACCACAAACAAAAATTCCTTCACGATTTGTTTTGAGTGGAGTAAAAGCATCTGAACGGCAGAATCCGTATTCATTAAGTTTAATATCCAGTTTCCCTGCTAATTCCCGAATGTTTTTTCGCGGTTCCAATCCAATGGAAAGAACAACCATATCAAATTCTTTAAATTGAATATCCCCGTTTTCCAAGACGTATCGTAATTTTAAATTTCCTTTGTCTGTTTCGGTAATGTCCGAGACTTTGGATTTGATGAAATCAACGCCGTATTTACCTTTAGCCTGCTCGTAATATTTATCGAAGTCTTTACCGAACGCTCTGATATCCATATAGAAAAGCGAAGGTTTGAGACCTTTCATATGCTCTTTAGCAATGATCGCTTCTTTGATGGCGAACATACAGCAGGCAGATGAACAGTAATTGTGATCGATACTTTCATCTCGCGAACCAACGCATTGAATGAAGGCAATACTTTTCGGCTCGACATTATCGGAAGCTCGAACAACGTGACCACCAAAAGGTCCGGAAGCAGAAAGCATTCTTTCAAATTCCAGAGATGTGACAACATTCTTAAATCGTTTGTAACCGAAATGTCCGAACCCGATCGGGTCGAAGGCATCGATCCCTGTAGCAACGATCACCGCTCCAACCTTCAATTTTATTTTCTTATCTTTATCATCAAAATTGATTGCTTCTGCAGGACATACTTTTTCGCAAAGACGGCAAACACCTTTTGTAAGACAGAGGCATTTTTCTTTATCAATCGTATATTCGGAAGGAATACTTTGCAGGAAATACCTGGAAATTGCACCTCTTTTGCGAAGCTGCACATCAAATTCATCATCTACCTTCACAGGGCATTTTTCTTCGCAAAGTCCGCAGGCAACACATTTCACAGCATCAACATATTTTGCTTCTTCAATTACTTCTGCAATAAAATTTCCGGGATCTCCTGTTACAGATTCCACTTTTGTTTTAATGTGAATTTGAATATTCGGATGTCTGGCACATTCGCTCATTTTTGGTGCAAGAATACACATCGAGCAGTCATTCGTAGGAAATGTTTTATCCAATTGCGGCATTCTTCCGCCTATCGATGAAGTTCCTTCAATTAAATGAACTTTAATTCCCATTTCAGCAAGATCGAGAGATGCCTGAATTCCGGCAATTCCTGCTCCGATGATCATTACAGATTTACTTTTCGAACTCATAAAATTTCCTTAATTATACTATAAAAAAATTCTTTTCTTTGTTGGATTTTCACCCATTTTACTAATCTGTTCTGTATATTCATTTCCCACCCGGGCAAATTTCTGACCTTCCGATGCAGAGATCCAGGTAAGTCGAATCCTTTCATCTTCCAAACCTAAAGATTTGAAAATTTCTTTTACGATCGCAATTCTTCTTCTGGTGTGATAATTACCAACCTGGTAATGACAATCTCCGGGATGTCAGCCACCCACCAGAACACCGTCTGCTCCTCGCAAATATGATTTTATCAGGAAAACAGGATCAATTCTACTGGAACACATTACTTTTATCGGAAGGATTGCAATGGGATACTGCAATCTGTTTATGCCTGCCAGGTCTGCACCTGTGTAGGAACACCATTTACATAAGAAACTAACAATTTTTGGTGAGAATTCTTTTTTCATATCTATTCTCCAAGTTCCTGAAATTCTTCTTCTTTATAGATCATCACAGGAATCTCTTCTTTTACATCTCTTCCGGGAACATAATCAAAAATTCCTGCAACTCTTTCACCTGATTTTTTGAATACCGATGCAACCAGAATATCTGCCGGACAAACATCGGAACATTGTCCACAGCCAACGCAGGAAAAACTCATATGTGAAAGTCTACCGATATGGAAGAAAATTGTATCCGGCGGTAATCTTAGAGCACCTTTCTCTTCCAGTTCCCGTTCTAAAATCGGAACATTATAATCAAAATTCGCGGATTCAAAATCGCAAAGTGTGCAATAGCAGATCGGGCAAACAGTATTACATCCGTGACAGCCTATACATCGTCCGAAAACATCGATCAGACCATCGAGTCCGCTTTCTTCAGTATTTATTTTGGAAAATACTTCTTCCTTTTCTTTGAGTCGTTTTTCTTTCAATGAATCGAGTTTGGAAGTTTTGAATTCTTCAGAAGAAATTTTTCCTTCAAAACCCTCTGCGAATTTTTCTGCTTTTTCTGTATTCAGATACATTTTGCATTTACCGGCTTCTTCCCCAATTAGAGAAATAAGTATATCTGAATTGGTCGGAGCAAAATGTTCACAAATACGGCAGGTCGGGCGTGTTCCTGATGGAATATCCCCTTTTTCAGTTGCCTTCCAATAAGCGGAAAGCTGGTCATTAATAGAACTATTAACATTTT
>CBFDCX010000085.1:0-7834 GCA_965603415.1 uncultured bacterium | reverse complement strand
CATATCTTCAGCTTGTGCTTCTGCAAATCACGCAATGGGTACTGCCTATCGAACAGTTCAATATGGAGATGCCAATATTATGCTCACCGGAGGTTCGGAAGCTTCAGTAACATCCCTTTCTGTAGCCGGTTTTTGTGCGATGAAAGCTCTAAGTACCAGAAATGATGAACCGCAGAAAGCCTGTCGCCCATTCGATAAGGAAAGAGATGGATTTATTATGGCTGAAGGTGCCGGCGTTCTTGTTTTTGAAGAAATGGAACATGCTCTGAAACGTGGTGCAAAGATCTATGCTGAAGTTACAGGATATGGCGCAACATGTGATGCCTTCCATATTACTGCTCCTGCAGAAAATGGAGAAGGTGGTGCACGTGCCATGAAAATGGCTATCGAAGATGCAGGTATTGATCCCGATAAAATTGATTACATTAATGCACACGGTACTTCTACTCCCCTGAATGACCCGAACGAAACAGCAGCTATTAAAACTGTTTTCGGGGATTATGCCTATAAATTAAAGATCAGCTCCACTAAATCGATGGTGGGACACATGTTGGGAGCAGCAGCAGCTATCGAAGCGATAGCTTGTTGTAAAAGTATTGAGACTGGTAAAATCCATCCAACTATGAATCAAGAACACCCGGATCCGCAATGTGATCTCAATTATGTTCCCAATAAAGCCATTGAACATGAAGTTAATTATACCTTAAGCAATTCTCTTGGCTTCGGTGGACATAACGGTGTATTAATTCTCAAGAAATTTGTTAACTAGATTAAGCGGGGCATATCAGCCCCGTCTTTTTTTTGTTTTGAAAAAAATCATACATAACTTAATCAATCAGTTTTCTGTTAAAAAGGATAAAAACCCACAACTTAAAATCCTACAGGAAAAGATAGGTTATTCTTTTCAAAATCCTCTATTGTTAACAGCAGCTCTTTCTCATACATCATTACCCTCCAGTAATAAAGAACATTCCCCTTTTGAAAGAATGGAATTCCTGGGAGATGCTATTTTGGGATTAATAATCTCGGAAGAACTTTTCCTGAAATATCCTAATTACAGTGAAGGTGAACTTTCCAAACTTAAATCTAAGATCGTTTCAAAAAAAATGTTAGCTTTAAAAGCCAAACAGATCGATTTGCACGAATTCATTCTATTAAGTTCGGAAGCTGCCAATAGTGGTGGTCTCGATTCCATTCTGGCAGATAGCATGGAAGCAATTATCAGTGCCATCTACCTGGACGGCAACCTGGAAGAAGTGCGGAAATTCATAAAAACATTTATTCTTAAAGATGTAGATAGATACATTAAAAGTGATGAACTTATCGATTTTAAAAGCAAACTCCAAGAATACACTCAAGCGGAATTTCATACAATACCGAATTACAAAATTATTAATGAAACGGGTCCAGAACACGAAAAAATATTTACTATCGAAGTGTTGATAAACAATAAAGTCTACGGAAGTGGAAAGGGTGGTAGCAAAAAAGAAGGACAACAAAATGCCGCCAGAGAAGCTTGCAATCAACTGAATTTATAATCAGAATTTTCTAGTTAAATATCTATGAAGATATTTCCTGTTTTTATTCCTCACCAGGGATGTCCTTACCAATGTATTTATTGCAATCAGCACTCTATTACTCGCAGCAAGCTTCCAGAGATAGAAAAGTTAGAACCAGATGTTGCAGCTTTTTGTAGAAAAAATCAAACTGAAGAAAAAGAGATCGCTTTTTTTGGAGGAACTTTTACCAGTCTCACGAAATCATCTCAACACAAATATCTTGATATTGCCAATAAATTCAGGAGCAGCATTTCAGGTATTAGAATTTCCACCAGACCCGATTCTATTGACCCGAATGTACTGGCTTTTTGTAAAGAGAACAATGTTCGAACTATTGAACTTGGTATTCAAAGTTTCGATGATGAAGTACTAAAAAAAACATTTAGAGGATATAATTCCGAAACTGCAATAAATGCCTGCAAATTGGTAAAAGAGCATAAGTTTCAATTGGGAATTCAATTAATGTCCGGTCTTCCTGGATTTTGCCGGCGATCACTGGAAAACTCGATTAATCTTACAAAAAAAATCTCCCCCCACTTTGTAAGGATCTATCCTACAATCATTCTAAAAAGAACAAAGTTGGAAAAATGGTTTCTGGCTGGAAAATATACTCCACTCAAGTTAAATGGAGCCGTTGAAATAGTATCAGGTATGGTTCGTAGGTTTGAACAAAAAGGGATTCGGGTGATTAAGATCGGTCTTCATTCCGATATAAAGGAAGAAGATATCGTTGCCGGACCTTATCACCGATCATTTGGCGAACTGGTTCGTGCTGAGATTTTAAAAAAAAATATTTTAGAGAACTATAAACCTCAAACACTTATAATTTCAAGAGCGGATATTTCACTATTCAAAGGCTTCAAATCAAACATGCTTAAAGCACTAAAGCAAGAATTGAAACTGGATATACTTCCTGTAATAGTCGATAATAAAATGGAAAAATCCAGATTTTTATTCACAGAACTACCACCGTTGGAGTATTGGTAAACGATGATATTTTTATTGATAGTTTTAACGGTAATTTGGGTTTATTATTTTTATAAAAATACTGTTCCACAGCTTTATGGCTGGAGAAAAAAACTCCTGATCGTACTCAGGTCAGCTGCACTTATTGTTATTTTGATCCTGCTTTTTAATCCTGTTCTCTTTTTTATAAAACATACAATTAACCGACCTAAAGTAATAATGCTGAATGATATTTCCGACAGCATGAACCAGGAAAGCGGGAATATCAATAAAACAGATGCTATACAGGATTTTCGAGAAATTATGGAAGCTGATATCCGTTCCAGGAAATATAATACAGTGAATTATGATTTTGCAGGAGGTCTTGGGAAAAATACTGCTTCTACAAGATTAACACCTGCTTTGCAGGAAATATCCCTGAAGCAGAATTTGGAAGATGTACAGGCAATTTTTCTTTTTTCCGATGGCTGGCTCAAAGATGAAAACCTGGAAACTATTATCGATCTTAATATTCCAATTTATACTGTTATCCCAGATTTTAAGATTAATGATTTTGACCTTGAAATAAGCAGCTTACGTTACAATAAAACAGCTTACAGGAATGAATTGACGCCCATCGAAGTAAACCTTTCATCCACCGATTTCAATGGAGGTGCTCGAGTAGAAATATTTATTGATAACAAACAAATTAAAGCAAAGAAAATTGAATTTCATGATACCGATTTTCTGCAGGAGTTCTTTGAAATTTCTTTCAACGAAACCGGTATGAGATCTTTTGAGGTAATTGTAAGTTCGGATTCTACAAATGAGAAAAATCCTGCGAACAACAAACATACAGGAGCAATTCAGGTTTTGAGGGAACGTTCCCGTATTACCATAATTTCAGATAAATCGGGTTGGGATGCAAAATTTATAATCGATGCAATTCAGCAAAATCCACGCTGGCAGCATTCTTTTCTTCTTAAAGAAGATACTTTGAAAAAACAAAGACAGAAAATATCTTTGAAAGATGAGATACAGGAAACCGTAATGCTGATCCTATTAAACAACAATTCTTTACAATTTACTCCGACTGAGGCAAAAATTATAAAGAATTTTGTAAAACAAGGTGGAGGATTATTCCTGATGGGTAAGCCGCCGAAAGAGATTTCCGAGATTTTACCAGCAATAGATTTTGGTTTCAGAACAACTTTCGAATCAACTTTTTCTTTTACTGATGAAAGTAAGAGATATGAAACATTTAACCTGGAGAAAATCCGAAGTAATATTCCACCGATAAATTATTATTTTGTGAAACCAAAACTACAGTCAAAGATATTAGCAAAGATAGAAAATGATGAACGCAGTCCTGCCATACTTTTTATGAATTATGAGAAGGGGAAAGTACTTCAATTAGCTTTTTTGAACCTTTGGAAATGGCAATTGTGGGAAAAGGATAATAAATATAATCAATTTATTTCTAATATTATATCCTGGCTTAGCAGGGAAAGTTCCGAACGTTTTTTTGCTCGAACAAACAAGACATCGTATTTTTGCGGAGAGAAAATTGCAGTCAACTTAACAGCATACGATGAGACGTTATCTCCTATTCATGATCTGAATGCAAAGCTTATAGTATTCAATGAAAAACACGATAAAGTTTTTGAGGAGTTCCTCTTGACCAAGGAAGATGAATACCAATGTGAAATTGGGTTTCTTCCATCGGGGAGTTATTCATTTCAAGTTCGGGATGAGCGAACCGGACTGGAAACGAAAGGTGAATTTATGGTAACTGCCGATGATCCCGAAAGCAGGGACAGAGGATTTAATACATCGCTTCTTGCTTATATTTCGGACCAAACAAACGGGAAGCTTTTTTATCCCGAAGATATAACCGAATTTGAATTTCCTGAAGTTCAACTCATGTCATTCAAGAAAAGAATAGAAATTCCAGTTTATAAAAAATGGTATCTTATTGCTTTATTTCTGCTTGTGTTCTGTCTTGAATTGTTCTTCCGTAAAAGGTGGGGGCTTCTATAAATAAAAAAACCTGCCAGATTATAAAGAATGGCAGGCTTATAGTTTGAGAAACCTGTTTAGAACTTAAACACAAATGCCGAATCGAGACCGATCCCCTTTCCATACCGGAAGAAACCATGATAAAAAGTAGCACCCATCTTCCACTCGAATCCTTTAAAGATCAACCCCGTATTGAACTCGTAAAATATATTTTCATCATAGCCCATAACAGCCTGCATAGGAATACAAGCTAATTGATAACCGGTACCAAAAGAAAATCCATTTTTGTAGGAATATTGCTCATTGATGTATTTTACCATCACATTGAGTTTCTGGAAGAACGTGTATTCCATACCCACACTCACAGATGGTTTGATCTTTATATATTTGTTTTTTACACGGGTGGAGTCATCTTCAAAATCTTCCATTTCAAAAGGTTCATGTTCCAGATCGAAATAGAGAAGAGAATCTATAACCATCTTCTCATATATACCAGCACCAAGATTCTTATAATTCAATTGCATGAACAAATCATCTATACTGGCATGCAAATATCCTTCAAAGATCCTGGCTTTCATTCCAAATCCCAAGGAAGGAGTAAGCCTGCCAACAGAATGTTCATCTGTATATTGCAGATGAGCGGTGTACTTATAATATGCACTATCCGGCATTGAACCGAATTCCTGCATACTTTCTAATATTGTTCCATACATCATAGAATAATTAAAATTGATGTTAGTTCCAAAATAAAGTGTCATGTCACGCAGGTATTCCACGAAAGCGCTGGTGGAATCTGAAGGGAAAAGACCGGGTATCATACCCATACTAAGACCTTTTGGATAGGCATAATTAAATGTGGCTTTCCAGAATGAAAATGCTTCACTTCCCTCGCCCGTATGGCTGGAATAAGGAATGTTAGTGTCATTGCCATTAAAAACCAGATCACAATACATTTTATCTAATAATTCCACATTGGCAAATGCCAGAGTTTGAAGAGAAAAATTCCAGTTCCTATGTCCAAAATCCAAAAGATGTATTTTAAAATTAGAATAAATTTCGATATCATCTTCAGTAAGTTTCTTTTTATCTTTATCATCAAGTATATATCCTTCCTGAAACATATTAATGTCATCAAGTTGCAAAGCTGAATTTTCGAAATTAAACTGGTTCGTTAAAAGAGGTAAACATATCTGCGAATGGTATCTATTGGCAATGTTCGCTGGATTTTCGGGGAAGAAATAGAAATTTCCAAACAATCCGTAACTGAGTGATAACACAAGTGTAATCAGTATTATTTTTTTCATTTTCTTCTCCTTAATCCTCAAAAAGTTCACTGCTTATAAACACTTCAATAGAAAGATCACCCTGGATGGTAATGCCGCCTGTCCATGGTTGTGCACCTTCACTAAAGATATTTATTCGAGGGACAATGTAAACCGAATCTGCCAGGAAGAAATCAAGTTGATCCTGAGTAATATTTAACTCATATTCTCCATATGTGGAATCTGTAGTTATTTCCATCAGCGGTATCCTGAACATTTGAACTTTTGTAGAATCAGGATTCTCAAAATTAAATATCTCTTCAAGAACATTAGTGCTGTCATCAGAAACAAGAAGATCAAATCCCAATTCCATTCCACTTGTATTCCAATATTTGAAAATAACTTTGCCATATTGGAATGCATTGTAGATGGCTTCATCAAAATCTGCAACATCTTCTTCACTTATTTCGATCTCACCATTTTCAAGAGGAATTATCCAGATACCTTCTTCTTCAAAAGTCTTTATTTGAACATCAGCAACAATTTCAATATTCACTCCTATCGAATCCGCATGGTTCAGGGAATCTATTATAGTATTATCACCTATTAAAGTATTGAATTCATAATCAAATCCATCAGGGATTATCTGTAGCATTTCATTTATATTATAATTTTCTGATGTAAGCATAAATTCTGTTAAACCTTCAGAGATATAAATAGTTATCGAATCCCCTTCAATATGAACAAGTGGTACTTCTACTCCGCTTTTTTTTGATACTAATTCAAATGCTGCTTCAGCAGGAGCTGGGGAAACAATATTAAAAATAATGGCACTATACCCATTAAAACAGAAGCTGTCTTCTTCAACGATCTCCGGTTGGGGAAGGTCTGCTTCGATATATCCCGAAATGATCTCAATTTCCTGGGAAGGGATATGTGCTTGTGTAACCCAGTCTGCCTGTATATCGATTATCTGAATATCAAGCAGAATTGTGGCAGAAATATCGATAATAGCACTGGCATTTTCGGTAACATCACCTTCACCGGTAAGCTGTAATTGTATTTCGTTGGGGAAAGGTTCTCCTGTCTGAAGGTCTATCAATTGTGAACCTATACCTCCTTCAGGTGCAATATCCGGAAATATAACATTCTCAACCAAAGGTTCTCCAGTTCCATCCAGGACATTTATTTCAAGCGGATTCCCATCAAGTGAATCTCCCAGCCAGAAAACGGTATTATTAGTGATGGTTAATTCAAGGAAACCTTCCATGAACTTGACCTCTTCATATTCATCAAAAGGCTCAAAGATTTTTATTATATCAAATGGAACAGTAATATCGGGGTAATTAGGAAGATTGCTGACTGGCTGTCCATTTAAAGCAATAATCTCTGGTGGTGCGATATCTTCCAGATCAAAACTTGTACTTTTAATTTCTGTATCCTCTATCTCGATATCACCAACTGTTTGAAAATCTTCAATTGATTCATAAAATTGAAGAATATCTCCGTTAGCCACAAATGAACCTACGGTATCTGCAATGGCTTCGGCATCATAAGTATCGTGCAGGAATACCAATCTGAACTGGGTTGTCCATGATGGAATGCCGAATTCATCGGGAATGGAGCATCCGATCACAATTAATATAAACAATATTGGTAGTATTTTCTTAAACATCTATTCCTCCTAAAATTCTATTTCCTTAATTATTCTTTTTCTTCATTATCACTTATATTCTATAATTGTGATGTAATTAAGCAATCTGGAATTTTTTGTCAATTTTTTTAATATAAAGATTATGTAAAAATGGTTATAGTTAAATATGTTTTGACATTAATCTTGAAAAAAAAAGAATTTACTCTGAAAAAAAAATATATGTCCGGCTTCGTTGAACTATGCCGCGACATGGAGGAAAAAATGAAAAAATTCATTATTTTTACAATGCTTTTAGCTGCTGGATTTCTTTGTGCAGAGTGGACGATAGTAGCATCTTACCCCATTCCGGAGGGAGCATCCGGATTAGCTTATGACGGCACTTATCTGTATTGTGG
>CBFDCX010000084.1:0-7931 GCA_965603415.1 uncultured bacterium | reverse complement strand
AAATATGCATCACCAGCAATCTGGATACAAAATCGGTTAAAGATCTGAAACAACACCCGTTAAATTTTTATCTGGATTATGGACTCCGGGTTACATTGAATACAGATAACAGATTAGTTTCCAATACAACCTTAACAGATGAATATATGCTGGCAATAAACGAATTGGGATTGGAATATCCGGAAATCAAATGTATTGTCATAAATGGCTTTAAAAGTGCATTTGTACCCTATCGTGAACGTGTAATTCTAATCAATAATGCTTTAGCAGAGATGGAAGCTCTGGAAGAAGCTGAATTGAAAAGAAAGATCAAGATAGAAGAAAAAATATAGTTTATTCTTTACGGAGGAGAAATGAATTTTCTGTACTTAGCAGTTGGAATAATTCTTGGTGCACTGATTTCTGCACTTATAATAAAATCACAGAAAAGTAAGTTAGAAGCAAAAAGCGAAATACTGGAAACAAACCTTTCAAAAAGCGATCAGGAACTTACTGAAGAACGAAAGAAAACTATAAATCTTCAATCAGAGCTTTCCAAACAGGACACCTTAAACAAAACTCTGGAAGAAAAACTGGAGAATGAGAAAAAAGAAATAGAGGAATGGCAAAAAAAATCCAGTGATGCTTTTAAGAATCTGGCTAATAAAATTTTAGAAGAAAAAACAAAAAAATTCACCGAACAGAACCGCTCCAATCTGGATGAACTGCTGAATCCACTTAAAGAAAAAATTAAAGATTTTGAAAGTAAGGTAGACCAATCCAACGAGAAGAACCGTTTGAGTCACACTTCGCTCATAGAACAGATAAAAGGATTGAAAGAACTAAACAAGAAAATTAGTGACGATGCCGAAAACCTGACCAAAGCTCTGAAAGGTGATGTGAAAACACAGGGAAATTGGGGAGAGGTGATCCTGGAAAGAATTTTAGAAGAATCCGGACTTAGAAAAGGTATCGAGTACGAAACTCAGGGTAGAGGTATGGGTTTGAAAAGTGAAGAAGGAACTCCTTCCAAACCTGATTTTATTATAAAATTTCCAGATAATAAACACATAATTATAGACTCAAAAGTTTCTTTAATTGCTTATGAAAGATTAATAAATTCAGAAAGTGAAGAACAGAAAAAAGGTTACACAAAAGAATTGGAAAGGTCCATTAAATCTCATGTTGATGACCTTCATGATAAACACTATCAAACTAGAGAAGGATTAAATACTCCGGATTATGTTTTCTTGTTTATGCCCATTGAAGCCAGTTTTACTATTGCTTTGCATCCCGATAGTTCTTTATTCAAATATGCTTTTGATAAAAAAGTTATTATTGTTGGACCCAGTGGTTTGATGGCAATTTTAAGGACTATCGAATCTATCTGGCGTCAGGATAACCAGACCAAACATGCAATGGAGATCGCACGACAAAGTGGAAATTTGTATGATGCATTTGTTAGATTGCTGGAAGATCTTGAAAAAGTCGGCTCCAATATTAACAGGGCTTCAAATTCATATCAGGATGCAGTAAAGAAACTTTCTTCAGGAAAGGGAAACCTGATTACCAGAGTTGAAAATATCAAGAAACTGGGAGCTAAAACCAGCAAACAGATACCTGAAAAATTTGTAAAAGAAGAAAATCTTATAGAGTAAGAGTAAATGCAGAAATGAATATTTTTTGTAGCTTGGTAGAAATAAATGAACAACAATTTTTGGAGTAAAGTAATGACCAAGAAGACTAATAATGTAGAACCACCTAAGTACAAAAGAATAAGAAAAGTAAAAGTTCGCCGAAGAATAAACAGACCAGAAATAAACAGCAAACCATTTATTCTTACAATTGTAATAATATTTCTCACACTCACTCTGGCATATATTGGGATCAATGTACTGCTGTATTTATTGGATATTGTGTTTTAGAAGATTCCTAACTCGGATAAATCCTGTAGGATAATTATTTCTTCTCCGCCAGCTTCCTCAGCACATAACTGGCAGCCCATATGCCCATTATTGCAGGCAGATAAACAACTGAACCTAGGGTTCCTCTTTTTCTTCCACGACCGGAAACCCATTCAGATTCTGCACCAGCTTCATGACTGAATTGCGCGATAGGTTTCTCATAAGAATAAATAACGGGAATGCCTTTTTCTATTCCTCTTCGATGCAGGTATTTTCTCACCTTTTTTGCCAGCGGACATATCTTGCTTTTGGAAATATCACATAGTTCGATCTTAGATGGATCAAATCTGCTGGCAGCTCCCATGGAAGAAATTACAGGAATATTTTTTTTATAACAATCTTCCAGTAATCCCGTTTTTGGTCCCAGACTATCGATGGCATCTACTACAAAATCAACGTTTTGAAGAAGAAAATCACGTGATTCCTGAGCGCAGAAATCGGAATATATTTCTATATGTGCATCAGGATTGATATCGAGTATTCTATCTCTCATAGCTTCGGTTTTCATTATACCTATCGTGCTGTGAAGTGCCGGTAGCTGTCGATTCAAATTAGAGATGCTTATTGTATCAAAATCTACCAGCAGGAAAGCGCCAATACCGCTGCGGGCAAGTGCTTCTGTCGCATAGCTGCCAACTCCGCCCAAACCTATCACAGCCACACGTGACCTTTGGAAAATTGCAATTGTTTCTTTGCCGAATAAAAGCTCTGTTCTGGAAAACTGATTCATAAAATATCCTTTAATTGCAATCCAAATACCTGTTCAAAACTTTTACTTTGAATTGCTTCCAATTCATGTTTATCAAGTTCTGTAATCTGGGAAACTTTATCTACTGCCCACATCAGGTTCCTCAAGTGATTGAAATCATTTTTATCATCTACCGGTTTCTGATATGGGGCATCGGTTTCGAAAAGAAAAAACCCACGATTTATGATTAATTCCACAACATCCTCTTTAGGTGGTTTGCAACCCAGAGAGAAGGCAAGATCGAATTTCGAAAACAGTTCTGCTATTTCTTTGGATGCATTAAAGCTATGAAGATAACCCCGAATTTTTGGAAAGTTAGATTTTAACAATTTGTAGAGTTCATAATATTTTTGCACAGTGTGAAAAACGACCGGTAAGTCATAATTTTGAGCTAAGTCGAGTTGCTTTAGGAGTATTTGTTTCTGCCATTTATAGTCATCATTTCTGGTATCCAGACCGATCTCACCGATAGCAATGATCTCTTTTGCATCACAGTGTTTAATCAATAACTCAAAATCATCTTCGCTGCTTTTTTCGTAGTACGGATGAATTCCAGCACTCCATTTCATTTGAGGGATGTTTTGGTTTTGATGCCATTCAAATTCTTCCTGACATAAAGCTGAGGAAATGAAGCAGGATATTCCAGCTTCTTTCGCTTCTGATAATTCTTGTTCCAGATTGGCTGCAATTCTCTCATCTGCCAGATGACAGTGGGCGTCAATGAAACCGTAAGACCTTGCGCAGGTTTCAAACCTCCGCAAGGTTGAATTGTTATGAGTCTGCATCAAAGAACATATCCCTGAATTCAGGTGTAATTTTCTGTGAATTTTCATAATCATCAAAGAATCTTTTATAACTTTTGTGATTATCAAAATATTGCTTCAATAGGCGGTGATTGAACAATTTATTCTTTCTGATTCCTATCCAATCTGAATAATCCGAAAATTCCCATGCTTCTGCTTTAGTTACTATACCTGCCTGTACGGGATTATAATGGTTGTACCGAATTAAATGTATTAAATGACTTTCATTCGTGATTTCTTTACTCTTTGCTCTACCTTCAAAAATTGTGCCTTTCCTGTTTACTTGTTTGTTAATTGCTTGAGTATATCCATTAAATATGGTTTTTAACCATTTTGAAATCGAAATATCAGAATTTTGTCTGACTAATAAATGATAATGATTCGACATCAGGCAATACGCAGAAATTTCAATGTCATATTTTTCAATAGTATCATTGAATTTTCGGATTAGAAATTTATAATTCTCATCGCTGAAAAAAATAGGTAATCTGTTACAGCCCCGATTATAGACATGATAATAGTTTCCTTGTAAATACAATTTTGTCCTTATTGATTTTTTATATTTAAACCTTGCGGAGGTATTTAACCTGCGCAAGGTTAAATCAAACTAAAAACTGAATTCAACGCCCAGGCTCATGGTTTTTATCGTTTCGTCTTTACCTTTTATCGTTCCATCTCCGTTCAGGTCAACATAACGTTCCTGATAAGAGCCAACAAGCTGTGTGCTGGTACCCAGTTCATAACCTAGTGAACCGTCAATTATCGCATTGGGAGTTTTGAATTCTTTCAGTTTATCAAATCCAGTTTGGGTATAACCGATCTCGGCTTTTGTAAGTTTGGGAATAAATTTTGTATCAAAATTAGCTTTGCCCCACAAGGAGCGGAAATTTACATCATCTTCACCATACATATCTTCATAGGCTACAGTCAGGAAGATGAAATTTAAAAGATTAGCGGTAATACTACCATACCAACCCTGGGACTTGGTCATATATTCCAAGAGACTTTCTTTAGTAAGAACGCTATTGATATCTGTGTAGACTACAGCTCTTTGTTCATCATAAAGCTGGTCAAAGAAAGCAGGCATGAAATCATCCTGGTAAATTCTGTATTCCAGGTTCATATGGAAAATAAGGAATTTTGAGTAAAAACCCGGCCAGATAAATCCCATATTATGATCTAGGATTTTAGCAGCTTCACCGTAATGGCTCAGGTAGAAAAGATTATTTATCACAAGCGGAAGTTCATAATCTACACCAATAACAGTTATATCATCTTCTCCAAGCTCAGAAAAGGGTGAATTTCGTTGGCAATCTATGTAGCCATCTTCTTCGTAAAACCAATTATTGAAACCAGTCGAATCTCCGTTTATTGAGATATATGCTTCTAACCATTCATCTATCTCGTAATCCACTTCATTATGCCAATCTTTGTCAAAGGGATAATCATCGAAATGATCAGGATAATTATCCTCATCAGAATCGAGCAATCCCTTCACCTGGTTGCGATCATGCGCTACAGTTCCACCGAAAGTAAGATTTTTAAATAGCGGTATCTCTGTATTATTTAATGGTTTGATGATCAACCTGCCAGCCAGGACCTCGTTCTTCACAGCGTTGGAAGTAAACACTTCAGCCGTCATACCGGCAACAGGAAGTTTACCGCCTAATTGTACACCGATCTGGCGGACATTGGGATATCGCAGCATATTGGAATAATCTTTCATAACAAGTCCATGACCTAATGTATAGGATTTAAAGCCGCCAAGTTTTCCATAAAAAGAGTCTCCCCGCTGTCCATATCGCAGATAGTAGATTTTATTTACATAATCCTCAAAATCGTCCCAGTCTTCTTTGCGAATATCCCCGTTACTGTCTATCATCAGATTAATATCTAACCCCAAACCGAATTTACCGAAAGTCAGTTCCGGCATCAGGCGAATTTGAGTGTAGGTGTTATCTCCCAGCATTACAGAACCTACACCGCCACCCATATTGAATGGTCCTGCGTCTCTACGTGATTCTTCTTCCGGAATTTCAATTTCCGGTTCTGGTTGTTCAATGGGTGGAATTTCTTCCTCTTCGATCTGCTCGGGTTCTTCAATTTCGATAGGTTCAAGTTCTTCGTTAATAAAATTGCTGGTAGATTCACCGATCTCATTCGGATCGATTGCAGTGATGAGAATTGGTCCCTGCCCTGTACTTGTACCTCTCTGTCCTGCCAGGATGAGAGCAGTTTCTCCATCGATCTTATTCTGGAAAAGAACTTCTCCTTCGAAAGAATAAAGATTGGTTAAGCCTTCTTCGGTTACATTCATCAGGAAGTTCGTACCTTTCACGGAAGCAACTGTTGTAGATGTTTCAATATCAAACTTACCTGTGCCCTTTTCCACTTTAGCCCACAATTCTCCAATTTTCAAAACACTTTTCTTGTTTGTTTTTCCTTTTTCCTGAACGGTGTTTATGTTCAAGGTACTGTTTGGAAACAGCTTTACTACCGAGCTTTGATCTGCAAACTTCACAGCAGCATAAGATTCGTTCTTTGTTTCGAGTTCATCACCATTAAAAAGCTGATCTCCCACCAGAGCAGGTGAGATCTGCAGATTGCGAGTAAGGTTCACTTCACCTTTCACCTTTAGAGTTCGTGCTATAAAATCAATGCCAGAAAGATTGAAAGCAAGTAATATCCCAACAATAATACAAAGAAATATTCTCCTGTTCATTTTTACCTCCACAAATTTTTCTTAAAATCTTAATAAAGAATTACGATGTCAAGTATTATCAGATAATGAGATGAAATTTGGTTGGAATGCATTTCTTTTGTAGACAAAATTAACATTATTTTTTGCATGTTCAAAGATAGTTCGGAGAAGAAATAATGCAATACAGGTTTTTGGCAGAGTGGACAAAAGAGAATTCGGAACAGGATCTGATCTTTCAGGTGCTGGAAAGATTTGAAGACCAGTATATTATCAGGTTCAGAAAACAAAGAAAAGTATTGCAGATCAACTTATCTTCATCGGACTGTTTCTGCTTTTTCACAGAGAATAAACTACTTCCGTTTAAAGAAACAAAGGAATTATCAAATTTCAAGGATCATCTTAAAAACGCTAAATTGAATACTATATCTATTTCAGAACAGGACAGGATCATCTTGCTGGATTTTTCTATTATCGATATTTATAATCAGAATATCTCCTACAAACTGGCGCTGGAATTGATCCCTCGATATCAGAACATAATTCTGCTTAAAGACAAAATTATTATTGATTGTATAAAAAAGATAAGCTATGCGGAAAACAGGCACCGTCAGCTTCTACCCGGTGTGGAATATATTTCTCCTCCCTCAGATTATGAGATTCAAACGTTCGAAGTAAAATATCCTATCACTGTATCTTCCAAACTGACAATTGAAGAGACAAATGATAAAGTTTCTGGTTTTTCGGAAATGAGTGCTGCCTTTGATGAATTGTATTACAAGGGGATCTTCAAAAAAAGGAACGATCAACTTCGTAAGCAGAAAATTGCAGTGATCTCCAAAAAAATAAAGCAAAAACAGCGCAAAATAGAAAAACTGAAAAAAGAACTGGGAGATGCTTCCAAAGAAGAAAAATGGAAACAATATGCCGAACTATTGAAGGCGAATTTCGCTAAAATAAAAACCGGTATGAAATCAATAACGATACAAAATTATTATGAAGATGGCTTTCCGGAAATCGAGATAAAATTGGATAAGACCAAGCATCCAAAACAAAATGTAGAATTTTATTTTAAGAAATATCGTAAAGCCCGAGATGGAAAGATCAAAATAGTTGAACAGATAGATAAAACGAATGATGAAATCGAATTGTTGGAAAAAGATATCTTTGAGATCGAAGAAGTGGAATTCATTCTAACAGATGAAAAACAACAGAAGAAAAAAAAATCCAAAGTACATAGCGGATATAAAAAACTGATCATAGATGAAAATTGGGAGATATATATTGGCAGGACGAGCAAAGAGAATGACCAGCTCACGACCAGGTTTGCCAAATCTCATGATTGGTGGTTTCATACACGGATTTTTCGGGGAACGCATGTTATCCTGCGTAATTTAAATAAAAAAGAACTGTCGGACAACTTGAAACACATTTGCTGTAGACTGGCAGCATATTACAGCAAAGCAAAAAAATCTTCCAATGTGCCCGTGGATTATACTCAGGTGCGCTATGTACGCAAACCGCATGGTGCTGCTGTGGGATATGTGACTTATACAAATCAAAAGACGCTATTTGTTGATCCTATAAGTATGAGAGATGCAGCAAAGATCATTAAGAAATGAGTTTTGTATGCTTGGATTAAAAGAAGGAATAGTGAAGTTGGTTGAATATGATCCTAAATGGAAAGATTTATATGAAAAAGAAAAGAAGCTCATTTTAGAATCTATCGATGATGTAGT
>CBFDCX010000083.1:0-7968 GCA_965603415.1 uncultured bacterium | reverse complement strand
TTGCAAAACCTGAAGCCGGAAATGCTGAATGGAAGGAAATTGAAAAAGAGTTAACTGTTTTATTCTCAAAATAAATAAATATGAAAATTTTTAATAAACTGGCTTTGCTGATACTCAGCTTTTATAAAAAATTCATTTCGGTTATATTACCACCCACATGCCGATTCACTCCAACCTGCAGTCAATATTCTTACGAAGCATTTTCCAAATATCCTTTTTTCAAAGCAATGAAACTTTCAATATTACGAATTATTAAATGCCATCCTTTTCATTCGGGTGGACATGATCCACTTCCCTAAGGAGCAATTATGGACAAAAAAACATTAATGGCAGTACTGTTGATCCTGGTAGTATTCTGGATCAGCAGCGAATTTATCTGGAAAAAACAAAGACCCGCAACAACACAGCAACCCGTTACAGAAAACGTTGTAGAAACCCCGGTTTCTTCTCAACCCGAAGTTCAGAGTGTCACAGAAATTCCCATTGAAACACAAACCGACGTTGATATTCGGGATGATATCTTTCTGGAAAACGATGTGCTTAAGATCACCTTTACCAATCTTGGTGGAGAAATCACTTCTATCCAGTTAAAAGAGTATTTTCTTTCCGATAAAATCGCACTTGTAGAACTAATACCTGATAACGAATCCATCTTCAAAATTGAGCTTCAAATGAACACTGGTGATGTAATGAATCTTGGAAATGTAGCATTCCAACATGAAATTTACGAAGAAAGCAACCGGGCGAGATTTTTTACTCAAACAGAAAAAGGTGTGATCGAAAAGACATTCACTCTCAGTGATAATTATCAACTCGATTTTACTTTAAAAACAAATGGCTATGAAAACCTGAAAAGCTATGATCTAGGTATTGACAGCGGAATTGCCGATACGGAAGAATATTTGAAAATGAAAAATCGCGAATATAAGATTGTGGGACAATTGGATAATACAATCTCAAAATTAACATTATCTAAACTGAAGGAATCACGCGAATTATCTGGTAATCTGGATTGGGCTGCTGTAAAATCTAAATATTTTGCCATAGCAGTAATTCCAGGTGATCTTATCGAAGTGAGCAGACTTCTGGCTTTCAAACAGAATGAAAGTCCGGCAATGAATTTGGAAATTACTACTTCCAGGGCAGATTTTTCTCACAATTTTCAACTTTATTTTGGCCCGCTGATCTATGAAAATCTGAAAATGTATGGCAATGGCATAGAGAGCACAGTGGAAATAGGACCGAAATTCCTGCAATGGATCAGCAAAATATTTATGGCTTTTCTCAAAATCCTGAACAGCATTATTCCAAGTTGGGGAATATGTGTATTGATATTTGCTATTATCCTGAAGGTGTTACTTTACCCACTTACTCACAAGAGTTTTGAATCCAGCACCAAGATGCAAAAGATACAACCCTTGATGAAAGGCATTCAAGCCAAATACAAACATGATCCGCAGCTAATGAACACAGAACTAAAAAAATTATATAAAGAGCACGGTGTCAATCCGCTTGGTGGTTGTTTACCTATGCTTTTGCAAATGCCCATTCTATTTGCACTTTATCCTATTCTTCGTTATTCCATCGATCTTCGTCAGGCAGGTTTTCTCTGGCTGCCAGACCTTTCAGAACCCGATCCTATCTGGTTGCTGCCGATCCTGATGGCAGTTTTCATGTTCGTTCAACAGAAACTTATGGCGCCTTCGAAACAAACTCTGGAAAATATGGATGAAAAACAAAGAGCTACACAGCAAAGCCAGAAAATGATGATGTATTTTATGCCTATTATGATGTTCTTCATTTTCAAATCACTGTCTTCTGGTCTGGTTCTATACTGGACGGTTTTCTCCATCATAGGTACTATTCAGCAATACTTTATCAAGAAAAAATTCAGTAGGGTATAAATATGCGGGAATTAGTGAAAGAAGGAAAATCTACCTCGGCTATCATTAATGAATTCATGAAAGAATTCAAACTCAAGCTCGATGATTTTAAATTTGAAGTAATAGAAGAAGGTTCCGGTGGTTTTCTCAAACTGTTCGGTTCCAAACCTACAAAAATAAAATTTTTCTTAACCGATATTTCCGAGAAGATCAAAGAATTCACAGAAGGTATTCTTGGTCGCATGAACGTCGAATTTGAATCGATCCAGGTTAAGCTGGAAGACGGTCACTACAACATACACATCGGTGGCAGCAAAGATCCGGGCTTTATCATCGGTAAGGAAGGCAAATTATTAGACAGCCTGCAGCATCTTCTTAACCAGATGATAAACAAAGCCGAGAAAAAAAAGTTCAGGATCCGTCTTGATGTCGATGGTTACAGGAAGCGTCGTGAAGACGCTCTAATCGAAAAAGTCAGAAGTATTTCCAGCAAAGTGAAACAACGCGGAAAAAGCATTACCATGGAACCGCTTCATGCTGCCAATCGAAGGATCGTTCATCAATTTATAGAGAAAGATAAAAGTTTGCAAACGATGACGATCGGTGAAGGTGAAATAAAAAGAGTTGTGATCCTTCCTGCTGAAAGATCTCAGGACAGACAAAGAAAAAGAAAATAAAGAAAAACCAAGATAAGCAAATTAAACCTATCTTGATTTTTCTTTATATTTGACATTAAAAAAAAGAATTTTCTCGACAATACCGGTACTAAGAAATAAGTAAGTAAACGTGGAGATGTTTATGAAAAGAATAACTTTTTTCTTTTTACTTATGTTTTCTATTAATCTATTTTCGCAAACAAAAATCGATAGTTTGGAAACTCAACTGAAAAAAGTAACCGAAAACGAGAAGATATTAATTTTGAATGAATTAGCAAAAGCTTATAGTGAAAATTCACCCCAAAAAACTATTGATTACGGCAAGGAAGCATTAGAATTATCAAAACAATTCAATTACAAAGAAGGAGAAGCTCAGGCTTTAAAAAATATCGGTGCCGGAAATTACTATTTAAGTAATTATGACATAGCTTTAGAATACTATTTCAGCTCATTAAAAATATTAAAAGAAATCGAGGATGAAGAAGGTGCTTCCAGTATTCTGAACAATATTGGTGTTATTTATTGGAAATTAAATAATTTTGAAAAGGCTTTGGAAATTTATAATGAATCTTTAAAAGAAATGCAGAAATCTGAGAATAAAGAGGGAATTGCCAGAGCTCAAAATAATATCGGACTTATTTATATGACCCTGCAAAATTATGATAAAGCTTTAGAATATTTTACTAAATCTTTAACGATTATGGAAGAACTTGGAAACAAGATTAATCTTGCTTATTGCTTAAATAATATCGGCATCTTATACTGGAATTTAGAGAATTTCGATAAGGCATTAGAATACAATCTGAGATCATACACAATAAATAAAGAGATCGATAATGAATCCGGAATTGCCGAAAGTTTAAAGAACATTGGAGGTATTTATGTAAAACTCGAAGAGTTTGATAACTCAATAATTTATCTTGAAGAGAGTTTAAAACTTGCTAAAGAAATAGAAGCAAAAGATTTGATTCAAAATATCTATCTAGCATTTTCCGAGCTATTTTCCGTTCAAGAAGATTATCAAAAAGCACTGGAATACTTTACACTTTATACAGTAGTTAAAGATAGCATCTTTACCAAAGAGAGCAGCGAAAGAATAGCAGAGATGCAAACAAAATATGAAACAGAAAAAAAAGAACAGGAAAATGAGATGCTGAAGAAAGATAATGAAATCCAAAGACTGGAAATTAACAAACAGCAAGAGTTACGAAATTTATTGATAGTTATTTCTATTCTTGTTCTTTTCCTGGCTTTTATAATTTATATACTTTATCGCTCAAAACAAAAAGTAAACATTACACTCAATCAGAAAAACACCCAGATAGAACAAGCAAATAAAGAATTAAGCGAAAAAAACAAAGAACTAGAAATTCACAGGGAACATATAAACTTAATTAACCAGATACTGCGGCATGACATAAGGAATAATTTAACTGTGATCAATAGCGCTACGAGATTATTCCCGAAAGACGTTAACAAGAACCTGATCCATGCAGTTCAAGCGAGTGTATCTAAAAGTATATCTCTTATTAACAATATGCGGGAAGTAGAAAAATTCATAACCGGTAATAAGAAAGTGATGTTGATCGACTTACGGAAAGTTATTAACCAGGTAGCTGAAAGTCACTTCGATTTCGATATTGATATCAGTGTGACCGGTAAGGCAGAAGTACTGGCAGATGAGGCAGTATCATCTGTTCTTGATAACCTTTTTAATAATGCAATTACTCATGGTAAAGCCAATAAGATTGATGTAAAAATAAAAAAAAATAAAAAAGGGTGCGAAGTTAGAGTTTCAGATAACGGACTTGGTATTCCAGATGAAATTAAGAAAAAACTCTTTGATGAAGGTTTTACGTTTGGCGAAAAAGGTCATTCCGGATTGGGTTTGTATATTGTTAAAAAGATAATGGATGGATATGGTGGAAGTATACGCGTTGCAGACAACAAACCAAAAGGAACGGTTTTTATTTTAACGTTTAGAAGAATTGGGTAAGTTTCAAATAATTCATTTTTAAGAAATCAAATAGTTCTATTTAAATAAATATCCCATTGAAATATAAATTTTCATCTGAGATGTGGAATATTTTGAATCCTCATAATCCCAATTACATAATGCTGCTTCACAGGCTATGTCTGAATAAACATTCTTTGTTATTGGGATTCCCATACCTCCTGTTATACCATAAATTTTTCTATGCTTTTCTGGCCAGGGATATATATCGCGGAAAATACCAAACCTGATAGGAAAATTAAAGAGATATTCAATTCCCAATCTTATATTAATTCCATTTTCAGAATTATAACTTTCCAAAAATTTTACGCTATGGATTTCAGCGATGGTTTTAATCTTTGGAGAAGGATTATATTGAAAAGAACATATTAAAAGTTCAGGTATTTCATCTTCTATTTTGTCAGAGCCTTCTTCTACTAAGGAATTAGAATCATAACGAAAATAATCGTATTGGTTTATAAAAGTAAAGCTGTTCCTATAAACAAAACCAATTGTAAAATTTTTATTGAATTCATAATTGATTCCAATATTGAAAAATGAACCAGAAAGATCTCTTTTAATAATCTGTTTATAATAATCATAATATGGTGATTCTTCTATAATTATTACTTTAATGTCTTCATGACTGAAAATACCAATATTATATGTAAGCCCGATTGAAAGATTGCCAGTTTTATAACCTGACCCAATACTAAGAGTATTAAATCCTCCCCTGGAAGTGTATGTAGTTTTACTTTCAGTTTCAGAGAATTTATATGAATAGGTATATTCATATTGAAAATCAAAATAGTTTCGATAACCGAATCCGAGTGTAAAATCAGTATCGTTAATACATATTTGATATGCAATAGAAAATGATGTGAGTTTTCTTTTCATTGGGAAATCATATTCATATTGTTCATCACTATTTGTTTTCTTATTCATGTTAAAATAAAAAAACCTGGTACTTACTTGTATATTGTTATTCATAATTCTTGCAAGATTGGCTGGATTTTCGAATACAGCATTACTATTCACGCATGTAAGAATTGTTGTTTTACCCATTGCGTGTTCTCTGGCACCACTTATTTCCGGTTCTTCATAAAACAAAATGTGAGAAAATAAATTGAGACTAATACAAATAAAAACAATCACTAAAACTTTTTTCATGTTTGCTCCTTAAACAAATTATTTTCTACTCCCAAAACTTTCTGTCTAAGCTCCTGTATTGAACAGCTTCGCTGATATGAGCAACGGTTATTTTTTCGTTCCCTTCCAAATCAGCAATGGTGCGTGAAACCTTCAGGATGCGATCGTAAGCCCGAGCGGAAAGACCCATTTTATCCATCGCCATTTTCAGAACGTTCTTGCTGTCCTCATCTAACTGGCAATGTTTGCGTATCTGCTTGGGATTCATCTGAGAATTACTATAGATCTTTTCCTTTTTAAAACGTTCCAGTTGTATATCCCTGGATTTATTAACCCTCTTACGAATATCGATCGATTTCTCACCGGTGGGAAGTCCGCTGAGTTCTTCATATTTTACGGCAGGTACTTCCACATGGATATCTATTCTATCCAGCAGCGGACCGGATATCCGGGAACGGTATCTTTGAATATTGGCAATAGGACAGGTGCAGGTATGTCCTTCCACATTACTGCCAAAATATCCGCAGGGACAAGGATTCATAGATGCCACCATCATGAATTTTGCCGGAAACTCCAGGCTTTGCGTAGCGCGGGAGATCGTGACAATTTCATCTTCTAGGGGCTGTCGTAGAACTTCCAGAACCGATTTCTTAAATTCGGGTAATTCATCCAGGAAAAGAACACCATTATGAGAAAGAGATACTTCACCGGGCTTAGGATAGCTTCCACCGCCAATGAGAGCTACATCGCTGATAGTATGATGCGGAGAGCGGAAAGGTCGTTCTGAAACTATTCCATGCTTGCTGCCAATAAAGCCGGCAACCGAATGAATTTTGGTGGTTTCTAAAGATTCTTCCAGGGTTAATTCGGGTAATATGGTTGGAATCCTGCGCGCTAACATGGTTTTTCCTGAGCCGGGAGGACCGAGCATGAGAACATTATGCCCGCCGGCAGTAGCAACCTCTAAAGCTCTTTTCACATGGAATTGTCCTTTTACATCGTACATATCCACCGGGCTCTCATTTAATATTTTAAAGATCTCTTCTATATTAACTTTAACCGGTTCAATCTCGATCTTATCTTCCAGAAAGTTTACAACCTCATTTAGAGACGTAGCAGGGTAAACATTAAGCTCTTCTATAACTGCGGCTTCCCGTGCATTCTCATAAGGTAATATAAGACCGTCCACACCATCTTTCCAGCAGGCAACAGCAATGGGAAGTACCCCTCGAACAGGACGCAAAGCGCCATCCAGAGACATTTCACCAATCAGTGCGTATCTTTCCATCTTTGTTGTTTTTATCTGATGCAGAGCCTGGATCAAAGCTAGAGATGTGGGTAAGTCGAGTGCAACTCCATCTTTCTTAATATCTGCCGGAGCCAGGTTGACCGTATAACGATGGGTGGGAAAGCGAAACCCGGAATTTTTTATCGCTGCTGATACTCTGTCCCTGCTTTCCTTAACAGAATTAGATGGCAATCCTACAATATTGAATTTATACAATCCACCTTTAACATCTGCTTCTACTGTAATTTGCTGGGCATCGATCCCCTGAATAGCATACGAAATAGTTCTACCGTACATGAACACTCCTCAATTTATTCTTATTTTCCAATTACCGCCGTTGTGGTCTTTCTATATGTTTTCTCTGATTCGCGGGAAGTAGCTTCCATAAGAAGGATGTAAACTCCCACAGGAAGATATCTGTCGTTTGCATCTCTACCATCCCAGATCAAATCACCTTCCGATGCTTGCAGTGTTTGATCAACAAGCTTTATTATCAATCTTCCTTTCAGATCAAATATCCTGATAGTAACCGTGCTGATAATTTCCGGTAATTTGAAACTTATAATCGTTCTTTCGTCTCTGTAGGGAGAAAATGGATTGGGGTTTACAGAAAGTCTAGCAGCAGTGGGCAGCAATTCCACATAAATGCTGTTTACATATCCGGGAGTGCAGCCCGCAACGGAGGGACCCCAGTTGTCTTCAGTGGCAGGTAAATATGGATTTACTCTTTCTATAGAAATTCCATCTAACTCATCGTTCCACTCCGGCAGGAAAAAGAAACTCTCGATCAGGTTTTCATTTTCGTCCAGCAATGTTAATTGTTCTCCTTCGTTTGAAAGCGAGCCCAATCCAGAAAAAATGATCTCTTCCTCTAAACTGTAATTTGTCTGCAAAAATTGAGCATTTTCTTCTGAACCTGTAATAAGAAAATAGTTGCTTTCCGTAAATGGAAGCAATAGCGTATCTTCATCGACAACTATAAGAATTTCTTCAAGATGA